>JBKPNA010000022.1:0-7473 GCA_046765695.1 Actinomycetota bacterium
CTACCTGCGGATCAGCACGCTGGCACAGATACACCATCACCCGCAGTCGGCTGAGGGCGCTGTGCGATTCATTCGCACTGTCCTGGACGCCCCGTGTGTCATCACCGGTGAACCGGACCACCGACATCTCGACCGCATGGCAGCCCTGGTCTCGGCCACGGGGATCGGTGGCAACCTCGTGAACGACGCTCATCTGGCTGCGCTGGCCCTGCAGTACGACGCGACCGTCGTCTCTTACGACAACGACTTCAGCCGGTTTCCCGGCGTCCGCTGGGAGCGCCCTCAATCAGGACCCAGATGAATTGACCCTGTTTCACGGCGAGCGGTACGCTTGCGTGTCGCTGTGGCCTGCGTGACTTCAGACGGAGTAGGTCACGCTCGTGCGGGTCGGATTGTCTCAGTGAGGTTGTTCGCAGCTGCTGTTAACTCGGCTTCGACGAATCGGGCTGCAGCGCGGACACAACTGATATCCACCATCCGGAGCCCTACTACATGACGTCCTCCTTAGAGGCCCCACCGCATGTCGCGATCGATGACCTCGGCTCGCCCGAAGCCTTTCTCGAGGCGGTCGATGCAACGATCAAATATTTCAACGACGGCGACATCGTCACAGGTACCGTCGTCAAGGTCGACCGGGACGAGGTCCTGCTCGACATCGGCTACAAGACCGAGGGGGTCATCCCCTCCAAGGAACTGTCCATCAAGCACGACGTCGACCCCTTCGAGGTGGTCGCTGTCGGTGATGAGATCGAGGCCCTGGTCCAGCAGAAGGAGGACAAGGAGGGCCGGCTGATCCTGTCCAAGAAGCGCGCTCAGTACGAGCGCGCCTGGGGCACGATCGAGAAGATCAAGGAGTCCGACGGCGTGGTCACCGGCCACGTGATCGAGGTCGTCAAGGGCGGCCTGATCATTGATATCGGGCTGCGCGGGTTCCTGCCCGCGTCGCTGGTCGAGATGCGCCGGGTTCGCGACCTGCAGCCCTACGTCGGAATGGAGCTCGAGGCCAAGATCATCGAGCTGGACAAGAACCGGAACAATGTGGTGCTGTCCCGGCGGGCGTGGCTGGAGCAGACGCAGTCCGAGGTGCGGCAGAGCTTCCTCACCCAGCTGCAGGCCGGGCAGATCCGCAAGGGCGTCGTCTCCTCGATCGTCAACTTCGGCGCCTTCGTGGACCTGGGCGGCGTGGACGGCCTGGTCCACGTCTCAGAGCTGTCCTGGAAGCACATCGACCATCCGTCCGAGGTGGTGGAGGTCGGCCAGGAGGTCACCGTCGAGGTGCTCAGCGTCGAGCTGGACCGGGAACGCGTCTCGCTGTCGCTCAAGGCGACCCAGGAGGATCCGTGGCAGGCCTTCGCCCGGACCCATCAGATCGGGCAGATCGTGCCGGGCAAGGTCACCAAGCTGGTTCCGTTCGGTGCCTTCGTGCGGGTCGAGGAGGGCATCGAGGGTCTCGTCCACGTCTCCGAGCTGGCCGAACGGCACGTGGAGATCCCGGAGCAGGTGGTCCAGGTCAACGACGACGTCATGGTCAAGATCATCGACATCGACCTGGAGCGGCGCCGGATCTCGCTGTCGCTCAAGCAGGCGAACGAGGGCGTCGACGCCGGCGCCGACGACTTCGACCCGACGCTGTACGGCATGGCGGCCTCGTACGACGAGCAGGGCAACTACCTCTACCCCGAGGGCTTCGATCCCGAGACGGGGGAGTGGCTCGAGGGGTACGAGGAGCAGCGGGCAGCCTGGGAGCAGCAGTACGCCGAGGCGCATGCCCGGTGGGAGGCCCACAAGCGGCAGGTCGAGGATGCGGAGAACGCCGAGTCGGCCGCGACCACCCCGGCCAGCTACTCGTCGGCTACCGATGCACCGGCGCCGGTTCCGACGGCACCGGAGGGTTCCCTTGCCTCCGACGAGGCGCTGCAGGCCCTGCGGGAGAAGCTCACCGGGGCGTCCACCTAGTAATCCTGCTTGCGACACTGAACGGCTCCTCCGAGCTGCGGCGCGGAGGAGCCGTTGTCTTTGTGGCTTTGTGCGGAGTTACGGGGCTGGATGTGGTCAGATCCGGCTTCAGATGTGGCCTTGTGCGGAGAAACGGGGCGGTCCACATCGGTGAGCCGTCTACGCTGCCGCTCATGGCGCGCGTGCGGGTAGGCCTGACCGGCGGAATCGCCTCCGGCAAGAGTCTGGTCGCAGCGGAGCTGGCGGCCCGGGGTGCCGTGGTCATCGACGCCGACAAGCTGGCGCGCGAGGTGGTCGAGCCCGGTACCGACGGTCTCGCCGCCGTCGTGGCTCGATTCGGCGAGGACGTGCTCCGGTCAGGGGCGCTGGACCGCGCTCGGCTGGGGCAGATCGTCTTCGCCGACCCCGAGGCTCGCCGTGACCTGGAGCGCATCGTCCACCCCGCCGTACGCGCCCGGGCGGCTGAGCTCGAACGGGCCGCGCCGCCTGATGCGGTCGTCGTGCACGTCATCCCACTGCTGGTCGAAACCGGCCAGCAGGACCGGTTCGACGTCGTCGTCGTGGTTGACGTCGACCAGGAGACCCAGCTGGCGCGTCTGGCTGCCAGGGATGGCCTTCCGGAGCCCGACGCCCGAGCGCGCCTGGCAGCACAGGTGTCGCGGCAGGAGCGCCGGGCCGTGGCCGACATCGTGATCGACAACGGCGGAAGTGTGACCGACCTGAAGGCACAGATCGGCCCGCTATGGCAGCGCCTGACGGCCGCCGTCGCCAGGAACTGACATACTCCCTCGGTGGAATACCGCGTTCGAGTAACGGGGCCAAGGTCCCAGGTCTAGGAGGTTAGGCGTTGGAATGCCCACGTTGTCGGGCCGATCTTCCGGAGGTCGCGCACTTCTGTCACGTCTGTGGGCAGGATCAGCGCTCCTCGGATCTCGCCCGGCGTAAGTCTTTTGCCGCCAGACCCGACGAGCCGGTCGCCTCATTCGCCCTGATCTCCTCGATCATGCCGCGTGGAGTGGGCCATCGGCCCCAGACATACCGCATCGCGCTGACCATAGCGTTGGTGGTCGCGCTGATCGCCGCCATCTTCGGAGCAATGCCGATCGCGGTGCTGGTGGCGGCCTTCGCCATCCCGGTCGTCTACATCGTCTACATGTACGACGTGAACCTGTGGGAGGACGAACCCATCCCGGTCACCGGGCTGGCATTCGCCCTGACCGGGGTGCTGGCGATCGGCTTCACGATCTTGTGGACCTGGTTGCGCGGACCGGTGCCCTTCGGCACGACGACGTTCGAGGGGTCGCTCAGCTCCAGTCCGCAGGTTGGGCCGTTCCTCGTCGTGGCTTTGCTGGTGCCGGTCGTCGGCGAGGCGATCCGGCAGGTCGGCCCCGTGCTGCTGGCCAGCCGGCCCGAGTTCGACGACCTGATGGACGGCCTGACCTTCGGCGTCATCAGTGGTGTGTCCTACGCCTGCTTCGACACCATCGTGCGGCACTGGGACCTGCTGACCGGAGGCGTGCAGGCTCAGGACCCGGGCCTGTGGATATCGCTGATCTTCCTCGAAGGCTTCGTCAAGCCGCTGATCATCGGTACGGCCTCTGGCATCGCCTGCGCCGAGTTCTCCGGTCTCGGACGTGGCTATGACGGGTTCACCCCGCGCTACTTCCGCGGACTGGGGGAGGCCGTACTGGCCAACATCGCCTATCAGGCTGGGACGTACCTCTTCGCCTTCGTCGGCAGCGCCACCCTGGGCGTCATCCTGAGCATCACCTGGGGCCTGGTCATCCTCGGCATCCTGATCCTGCGGGTACGCAACGTGCTGCACCTGGGTCTGATGGAGGCCGCCCTGGAGCGTTCGGCCCGGAGTGGCGGGGTCGGGGGGGAAGGCGAGCTGCAGTTCTGCGCTCAGTGCGAGATGCCGCTGCTGGAGCATGCCGCCTTCTGCAACAACTGTGGCACCGCCGTACGGGTGCAAGCGAAGGCACCCAGGTCCCAGGTGGGCGCACACGTCGCATCCGCGGACTCCATCGTGCCTGGATTCGATACGCCGGCCGAAGGGGAGGGTGACAGCACCGCCGCGGACGCCAGTCCGCCTCAACCAGACCCATCCATGGAGCAGACAGCCCGCCGAAGCCGGATCGCCGACGACGAGGAGGATCGGGCATGACCCAGAACCCAGGCCAGTGGGGCCCGCAGGGCGGGTACCCGCCGCAGGGTCAGGGGGGTTATCCGACACAGGAGCAGCCGGCTGCGGGTTACCCGCCACAGCAGCAGCCGCCGCCCCAGGCGTACGCGCCACCGCCCGGCTACAACCCGCAGGGGACGTACGCATCGCAGGGCGGCTATCCGCCGCAAGGACAACCGCCGGGTGGCTACGGCCAGCCCGGGCAACAACCACCACCACCTGGGTACGGACCTCAGGGTCCCGGCGGCATGCCTCCAGGCGGATACCCGACGCAGGCGGCCGCCCAGCCCGCCAAGAAGAGCACCGGCCTGATCATTGGCATCGTGGTTGCAGCGGTGGTGCTGCTGGCCGCGATCGGCGGCATCATCATGGTGCTGAACCGTGACAACGGAGGCCAGCCGCCGGTCTCGATCACGCCAACTCAATCGGCCCCGCCGACCACGGAGCCCACGCCGACGGGCAAGACCAGCAGCCAGCCGCCGACAGCGACGGAGACGGGTGGCGGGCAGCCACCGAGCGGGAACTCGGTCGACCTCGGCAAGGGCATTTCGTTGACCCCCGCCAGCGGCTGGGAAGTACAGAAGACCGGGAACGGCGTGGCCCAGGTCAGCAATGGCCAGAATGTCTTCCTCGGCCAGGTGATCCAGGCCGAGCCGGCCACCAACCCTGGTCAGCTGTGCGACGCCTGGCACCGCAAGGTTGCCGAGGACACCTCCAACGGCAAGTTCTCCCAGCCGAAGAACGTCGATCTCGGAACTCAGAAGCTCAAGGGAGCCACCTGCCAGGCGCAGGTCACGGTCAGCAACGGGCAGGGTTCGGCCACTGTCGTGCTGTTCTCGCTCGTGTCGGTTCGGGCCTCGGACGGCGTGACGGTGATCGGCAGCGTCTCGTTCGGCGAAGGTGGTGGCACCGACCAGCTGAGCAAGGACTTCACAGCGATGGTGAACTCCATGCTGCAGGGTCAGGCGAGCGGCTGATCTATCTGGTCTGGCTGCTCGCGCCCGGCGCTCTACCCCGACGGCGTCGTCATTCTTCGCGAACGAAAGGCGTGTTCGCTCATCGCTCCTCCGCTCGTCGGCGCGCCTATCCGACGCTCACAGCCTTGCGGGTGCTCACTTAGGACTGTCAGCGGTCGCTCATAGGCTCGATGCCATGGTGCGTCCGATCTCAGACCTGCAGCGAACCGTGGCCCCGTTCAAGGTGGAGAGTGACTTCTCGCCCTCCGGTGACCAGCCCACGGCCATCACGGAGCTGGAGGAGCGGATCCAGGCCGGTGAGCAGGACGTGGTGCTGCTCGGCGCGACCGGAACGGGCAAGACGGCGACCATTGCCTGGCTGGCGGAGCGGGTGCAGCGGCCCATGCTGGTGATGCAGCCCAACAAGACGCTGGCCGCCCAGTTCGCCAACGAGCTGCGGCAGTTCTTCCCGCGCAACGCGGTGGAGTACTTCGTGTCCTACTACGACTACTACCAACCCGAGGCGTACGTCCCGCAGACCGACACGTACATCGAGAAGGACTCCTCGCTGAACGAGGAGGTTGAGCGCCTGCGGCACTCCGCCACCAACTCGCTGTTGACCAGGCGCGACGTGATCGTGGTGGCCACCGTCTCCGCGATCTACGGCCTCGGCACACCGCAGGAGTACGTCAGCCGGATGGTCACGCTGCGGGTCGGCGACGAGATCGAGCGCGATGCCTTGTTGCGCCGGCTGGTAGGAATCCAGTACGCCCGGAACGATCTGGCCGGCAGCCGCGGCACGTTCCGGGTACGGGGAGACACCCTCGAGGTGTTCCCGATGTATGAGGAGCTCGCCGTCCGGGTGGAGTTCTTCGGGGACGAGATCGAGAAGCTCAGCACACTGCACCCGTTGACCGGCGAGGTGGTGACCCAGGACCAGGAGGTCTACCTGTTCCCGGCCAGCCACTATGTCGCCGGCCCGGATCGGATGGAGCGTGCTATCGCGGGGATCGAGGACGAGCTGGCAGAGCGGCTGGCGGAGCTGGAGCGCCAGCACAAGCTGCTCGAAGCCCAGCGGCTGCGGATGCGGACCAGCTACGACATCGAGATGATGCGGCAGATCGGGACATGTTCGGGCATCGAGAACTATTCCCGCCATATCGACGGCCGTGGGCCTGGTAGCCCACCGAACTGCCTGCTGGACTACTTTCCCGAGGACTTCCTGCTGGTCATCGACGAGTCGCACGTGACCGTGCCACAGATCGGCGGGATGTACGAGGGGGACATGTCTCGCAAGCGCACTCTGGTGGATCACGGATTCCGGCTGCCCAGCGCGATGGACAACCGGCCGCTTCGGTTCGAGGAGTTCACCGACCGCATCGGCCAGACCATCTACCTCTCCGCCACCCCCGGCAACTACGAGATGGCCCGATCCCGCGGCGTCGTGGAACAACTGATCCGGCCCACCGGACTGGTCGACCCGCAAGTGATCGTCAAGCCGACCTCGGGACAGATCGACGACCTGATGGGTGAGATCCGGCTGCGCGCCGCTCGCGGCGAACGCGTACTGGTCACCACGTTGACCAAGAAGATGGCAGAGGATCTGACCGACTACCTGCTGGAGAACGGCATCCGCACCCGATACCTGCACTCGGAGGTGGACACCTTGCAGCGGGTGCAGCTGCTCCGCGAGCTGCGGATGGGGGAGTACGACGTGCTGGTCGGCATCAACCTCCTCCGAGAGGGTCTCGACCTGCCGGAGGTGTCGCTGGTGGCCATTCTGGACGCCGACAAGGAGGGGTTCCTGCGCAGTGAGAAGAGCTTGATCCAGACGATCGGCCGCGCCGCCCGAAACGTCTCCGGCGAGGTGCACATGTACGCCGACTCCGTCACCGACTCGATGGCGTCCGCCATCGAGGAGACGAACCGGCGCCGCGCCAAGCAGGTCGCGTACAACCAGGCGAACGGCATCGACCCGCAGCCCATCCGCAAGAAGATCGCCGATATCACCGACATGCTGGCCCGGGAGGACGCCGACACCGACGAGCTGTTCAGCGGTCGGCAGCGTGGTCGCGGCAAGTCGCCAGTCCCCAGCCTGGGAGTCAAGAACGGTGGCGCTCCCTCGCGCAAGTATGCCGAACTTCCCGCTGGCGACCTGGCCGACCTCGTGCAGCAGCTGACCGACCAGATGCACACCGCGGCTGCGGACCTGCAGTTCGAGCTTGCCGCCCGGCTCCGGGACGAGATCTCCGAGCTGAAGAAGGAGCTGCGCCAGATGGTGGAGGCGACCCGATAGGTCGAATCTCTCCACCGGCTCAGGGACTAGCCGGAGCGCGCGACTCTGGCCGGGTCCAGCGTGCGGCGGCGGAGGTCGGT
>JBKPNA010000023.1:0-3520 GCA_046765695.1 Actinomycetota bacterium
AGTCCACCCTGGTCAACGCGATTCTGTACACGGCACTCGCCAAGCGGATCTACAACGCCCGCGAGGTGCCCGGCAGGCACCGCTCGATCAGCGGCGCGGAGGAGATCGACAAGATCATCCATGTCGACCAGTCGCCGATCGGGCGTACGCCGCGGTCCAATCCGGCGACCTACACCGGCGTGTTCGACCACATGCGCAGGCTGTTCGCCGAGACGCCGGAGGCGAAGGTCCGCGGCTACCAGCCCGGCCGGTTCTCCTTCAACGTCAAGGGCGGCCGCTGTGAGAACTGCACCGGCGACGGCACGATCAAGATCGAGATGAACTTCCTACCGGACGTCTACGTCCCGTGCGAGGTCTGCCACGGCGCCCGCTACAACCGGGAGACGCTGGAGGTTCACTACAAGGGCCGGTCAATCTCCGAGATCCTGGACATGCCGATCGAGGAGGCGAACGAGTTCTTCGCCGCGATCCCGGCGATCAGCCGGCACCTCAAGACACTCGTCGAGGTCGGGCTGGGCTACGTCCGTCTCGGCCAGCCGGCACCTACCCTGTCCGGCGGCGAGGCGCAGCGGGTGAAGCTGGCCAGCGAGCTGCAGAAGCGTTCCACCGGCCGCACCCTGTACGTCCTCGACGAGCCGACCACCGGCCTGCACTTCGAGGACATCCGGAAGCTGCTCGGCGTGCTGGGCCGCCTCGTCGACGCGGGCAACACGGTGGTGGTCATCGAGCACAACCTGGACGTCATCAAGACCGCCGACTGGCTGATCGATATGGGTCCGGAGGGTGGCTCGCGGGGCGGCCGGGTGATCGCCGAGGGCACGCCGGAGCAGGTCGCCGCCGACCCTGCCTCCTACACGGGGGCGTTCCTTCGACCGATCCTCGAGGGCCGGCACGTGCCCACTGGCGCGACCCAGCCTGAGCTGGTGGCGGCCAACGGCCGGGCGGCCGCCGGAAGTACCACGGCCAGCGAGGTGCCGGCGAAGCAGCGGGCGGCAACCCGGCCCCGGGTGCCGGCGAGCCAGGCCAGCTGACCGGCGTACTCGTACGCCGGAGCCCGAACTGAATCCTGCTCTGCCGCGTATAGAGGGTTGGGCGTGGTCACAGACCTTCGACAGCGACGTCGAGTTGACTGCTCCAACCGATCGTCGATTCTCATCTACGTGCGGAGATGTGATGCCTGATCCCAGCCACCTGCCCTCCCCGACCGCGGCGACCCGCCGTACGCTGCTGCGCGCCGCCGGGCTCGCCGCGCTGAGTGGTGGTGGCGTGGCGATCCTCGCGGCCTGCTCACCCGATACGGAGGCGGCCGCGCCGACCTCCTCGGCTCCCGCGAGCTCCGCGCCTGCCACGTCGCCCGCTGCCTCAAGCGCAGCGGCCACGCCTTCGCCGTCGTCCAGCAAGGCCGCCAAGGCACCCGGCGGCCCGAGCGTGGCGGCCGCCGACGTACCGGTCGGCGGCGGAGTGATCCTGCCGGACGCCAACTATGTGATCACGCAGCCGACGGCGGGCAAGTTCAAGGCGTTCAGCAAGCTGTGTACTCACCAACAGTGCGTGCTGGCCTCAGTCAAGGACGGAACGATCAACTGCGGCTGCCACGGCAGCAAGTTCTCCATCACGGACGGGTCAGTGCTCACCCCGCCGGCAACCTCGCCACTTCCGGAGAGCAAGGTGGCCGTCGCCGGCGGCCGCGTCGTGGTCACCGAATAACACGAGGTCCCAGAGACCGACTGCTCCGGCCGGATCTGCACCATCTCCTTCGATCTGCACCGCCTGCAAAGGGTGCAGATCGCCCGAAGGGGTGCAGATCCTGGACCGAAGATGTCGGCCCGCCGATCTACGCTGTTCGACGTGCCCCCGATGCAGATCGCCCGACCAGGGTTGGACTACCGTCCGGCTCCCGGGTCGATTCCCGACCAGCCCGGGGTCTACCGCTTCTCCGACGCTCAAGGGCGGGTCATCTACGTCGGCAAGGCCAAGAGCCTGCGGTCCCGGCTGAACTCCTACTTCGCCGATCCCGGCTCGCTGCTCAGCCGTACTCGGTCGATGGTGGCGAGCGCCGCCAAGGTCGACTGGACGGTGGTGCAGACCGAGGTCGAGGCACTGCAGCTGGAGTACTCCTGGATCAAGGAGTTCGACCCTCGGTTCAACATCAAGTACCGGGACGACAAGTCCTATCCCTGGCTGGCGGTCACCCTCTCGGAGGAGTTCCCGCGGGTCATGGTCGGCCGCGGCGCCAAGCGCAAGGGCACCCGCTACTACGGCCCGTACTCTCACGCATGGGCCATCCGGGAGACCGTCGACCTGCTGCTTCGGGTGTTCCCGATGCGTTCCTGCCGGCCGGGGGTGTTCAAGAACCACAAACAGCTCGGCCGGCCGTGCCTGCTGGGCTATATCGGGAAGTGCTCGGCGCCGTGTGTCGGCCGGGTCAGCGCCGAGGAGCATCGGGCGATCGTCGACGACTTCTGCTCCTTCCTCGGCGGCCAGGCGGCGTCGATGATCAAGCGGCTGGAGCGCGAGATGCGGGCCGCCAGCGATGCGGAGGAGTACGAGCGCGCCGCCCGGCTGCGCGACGACATCGCGGCGATGCGGCGGGCCATGGAGCAGAACGCCGTCGTGCTTCGCGACGGCACCGACGCGGACGTGATCGCGCTGGCCGAGGACCCGCTGGAGGTGGCGGTCCAGATCTTCCATGTCCGCGGCGGCCGGGTCCGCGGCCAGCGCGGCTGGGTGGCCGACAGGTTCGACGAGTCCGGCAGCGACGTGCTGATCGAGCAGTTCCTGCTCCAGCTGTACGCGGAGGCGGACCCGGGCGGTCACGACCGGGACGCGATTCCCCGGGAGATCCTGGTTCCGGTGCTGCCCTCCTCGCACGAGTCGCTGACCCGGATGCTCAGCGAACGGCGCGGGGCCCACGTGGACATCCGGGTGCCGCAGCGAGGGGACAAGCGGGCGTTGCTGGAGACCGTCGGCCGCAACGCGAGCGAGACGCTGGTCAAGCACAAGACCACCCGCGCCGGTGACCTGTCCACCCGCAATCGCGCCTTGGAGGAGATCCAGGAGGCGCTGGAGCTGGATACCCCGCCGCTGCGGATCGAGTGCTTCGACATCTCCAACCTGCAGGGCACCGAGGTGGTGGCCTCGATGGTGGTGTTCGAGGACGGACTGCCGCGCAAGAGCGAGTACCGACGGTTCGTCATCCGCCACGTCGACGGCCAGAACGACGTCGCCGCCATGCACGAGGTGATCACCCGCCGGTTCCGCCGGCTGATCGACGACCGGATGCCGGCTGATCACGAGACCGGTGAGGGGCCGCTGCTGATCGACCCCGTGACCGGAGCGCCGCGCAAGTTCGCGTACGCCCCGTCACTGGTGGTGGTCGATGGCGGCCCACCGCAGGTCGCCGCGGCGGCCAAGGCGCTGGACGAGCTCGGCATCTCCGATGTCGCGCTGTGCGGGCTGGCGAAGCGGCTGGAGGAGGTGTGGCTGCCCGATGTCGACGAGCCGGTGATCCTGCCTCGCA
>JBKPNA010000024.1:0-6316 GCA_046765695.1 Actinomycetota bacterium
GTGCGGGGAGCACGATCAGCGTCACCCCAGTGCTCTCGACGAAACCTGACAGCACCGTTATGCCCAACGTAGTGATGCGAAAGCCGCAAGAAATGGCAGCAGTCCCTCGAGCGGCCGGCCCTGGGTTGCGACAAGTAGCAGACCCATGACAAGGCCGAGGACGGCGGCCGCACCCACCTCGCCCACGAGGCGACGACACTCGGAGCGAATCCGGCAGCGAAAAGCGCGACGCCGAGCACCCGGGCCCACCACGGCCACCTTGGGGCGGACGCCTCGAGCGCATCGAGCTTGCGGCACGCCGCGTCTGCATCAAGGCCGCGCTCGATCTCCACCACCACTCTTTTCAGAGCCGCCAGCTGGTCGAGCCGGAAGATGCCGGGCGTCGCGCGGATGACTGCCAGACTGCTGAGGTCCCCTGAGTCGTTGTCCCTGATCAGAACCTGTTCCGGCAGCGTCACCACATCCGCGGCGATGCTGTAGGCCGAAGCCGTACGCGCAACATATCGCTCCAGCGTTTCGACACCCTCTCCGCTGGATTGCAAGGCGACCCGCGCAACCCGTACAACAGCGTCGAAACCGCTCATGCTGACACTCCTCGGATGCTGTTCAGCGTCGAGTCAGAGGCTGGCTAGGCCCTTGCCGATCATGACAACTCCGATCACGAGCAGCACCACGACCATGATCGCTACGTTGTTCTGCACTAACCACACCCGTAGTCTCTCGAATGGCAGCCGCATTCGCGCCGATGCCACGAGGTGCGCAACAACCGGTACCGCAACGGTCGAAGTTGCGATCGCTGTGAACAAGACGATGATGAGCGCGGCCTGACCGCCGCTGAACCCCGCCTCTCCGACGATGAGACCGGCCGAGAGAGCAATCAACAGGTTCTTCGGAACGACCGCCGACAACAGCAGGCCGAGGACGAGCGCCTTGGCTGGCGTCATCGAGTCAACTCCGGCCATCCACCTAGGCAACTCGGCCTGCTCGCCAGTCGCAGGTCGCTTTCGCCACTGTCTCAGCGCCAACACCACAAGGAGCACGCCGATCACCATTTTGATCACAGCTGCCGCCAGCGACGACCTGTCGGACGACTGAATCGGCAGCAGGTCAGCCAGCAACGTGAAAACCGCAACAGCGCCCCCGACCCCGGCCACGCAGCCCACCAGCAGACCCACGGTCCTGCTCTTCGCCTTCGGCGACAACAACATGAGGACCGTCGTGATGATCGTGGTCACGCTGAGCGCGATTGCCACTGCCAGGGGAAGCAGCTCACCGATCGCGGCACCCATGCGTCGGCTCTTCCCGGTACGGATCGGTGGCTGTCACGGTTTCTGGATGACTGGCTGGTCGTGGTCCCAGAAATCGTCGACGCCAAGTTGCCGGGCAGCGTCGAGGGCGGCGCGGCCGAGGACGTTGGTGTAGGTAGGGAAGGAGATGGGAATGCGGGCGAACTGTTCAACGGTCATTCCGGCCGCGATAGCGACGGCTGCCACTTGAGCCAGTTCGACGGCCCGCTCACCGACGACATGGCAGCCGATGATCTGGTGGTCGGCGCGGTCGACGATCAGTTTGCAAAAGCCAGTGGTACGGCCGTCGATGATGGGACGGGAGGCTATCGCAAACGGCGTCATGGCGACCACGATGTCGTGATCTTGCCGGGCCTTCGCTTCACTGAGTCCGGCTTGGGCGTATTCGGGGTCGGTGAAGCTGCCGATGGGGCTGACTGGCGGCGTGAGAGTCAGTTGGCCATTTTGGACGGCGTTGGTGGCGGCGTGGAACCCGTCCTGCACGGCTTGCGGCACCAACATGAGCCGGCCGGTGATGTCGCCCGCGGCGTAGATGTGCGGCACGTTGGTGCGAAGTCGGGAGTCGACGGCTATGTAGCCCCGCGGAGTGGTTTCGACCCCGGCTGCGGCCAGGTTCAGTCCGACGGTGTCGGCCTGCCAACCGATGGCACCGACTGCGACGCTGGCTTCGACAGACTCGGTGGCCGTCTCGCCGGCAAAGATCATCTTCACTCCGCCGTCGGTGCGTTGGAACTCGACGATCCGGCCGAAGCCATCGCGGACGTCGATGCCGGCGGCGCGGAATGACTCCGCCATCACCCGGGAGACGTCTTCATCCTCGGTCATCAAAATGCGTGGTGCGGCCTCATACAGCATTACGCGCGAGCCGAGCTCGTTGAAGACAGACGCGACCTGCGCCCCAGTCGCCCCTGCGCCGATGACGAGGAGTGACTCGGGCACCGACGTCAGCGACCACGCGTCATGGTGCGAGCCGAGCAGTTCCGCACCCGGCACCGGCAGCAGACGATTCGTGCCGCCTCCGCACAAGATGACCTTGTCTGCCCGCACCCGCAGCCCGTTGTCCGCTTCGAGGGTATGGGCGTCGACGAACCCGGCCGTGCCGGCGTGATCGAAGATGGCGACCCCTTCCTGCTCGAGCTCGGGCCGCATGGTCGAGGTCTGGCTGACCGCCGCGACCACCTCGCGCACCCGGTCCAAGAGCCGGCCGTAGTCGAGGGTGCTTTCGCCTACCTCGATGCCGAACGCGTGGAGGTGACGGGCCTCTCGGCGTAACCGTGCCGCCTGGGTCAGGACCCGAACCGGCACCGGCCCGTCGGTGGCGGCCATCCCGCCCACCGCGTCGCGGGTGATCAGTGCGGTGCGCGCGCCCAGTCGAGCGGCTCGGAGAGCCGCGAACAGACCAGCCGGTCCGCCACCGATGACAGCCACATCGAACTGCTGAATCTCGTCCATGCCTGCCCTCCCGCCAGCCAACTCAAGCACATCCGGTAGCGTCTGGTCGACACGATCTCCGGTGGCGCGACGTCAAGCCCACCCGATGCGGGGTGGTGCCGATCGCCGCAAGGTACGCCATGGTCGACCTACCAGTCCTACGCGCCGGATCAGCACTTGTCACGGTCGAGCGGCCGCTGTTGGCTGGAGACAACGCGACAGACACGGAGGAATTGATGGCGGCACCTGTGACAGGAACTCCCCGCCCGGGACTGAGCGCCGGCCCGACGAGTGAGTTCAGCCTGTTCTTCCGGGTGAAGGAGCGTGATGCGGAGTCGCTACGGGCTGCGCTGCGCGACCTGCAGGAGACGCCCGGCTACCGGCCGGGCGACTACGGCATGGCCATCGCGACCATTCACGAGGCCCGGTTCGTGTTGTTCGACGACGACACCCGGCTCGCCTTCATCACCAGCTTCGACGGTCCATGGGACTCCTACATGGAGGACTTCTTTACCTCCGGACCCACTCTTGCGCTGTTCGACGCGATCTTTCGGCATGTGGAGGGCTACGAGGGTCTCCCGGACCTGGCCGCGGTGAAGAACTTCGTCGACGGTGCGCAGCAGACGGCCGCGGCCTATGCACGCAACTACGGCGGCACGGTGAAGGAGATCCGGAAGGCCCAGCGGGTGAACGCTGCCTTCCAGCAGGTGCTGGACAACCCGGATGCCGCGGAGGCCCTCCAGCACCCTGCGCTGCAGCCACTGCTGGACGAGGCAGCCGACTAGCAGCAGGCGGACCAGCGAGAATCGCCGATGTCGGATCACATTTCAGGCCCGCGGGCCTTGGCGGACCCCATCGCTGACATTACTGACGTCTACGCGTTCCCGAGTCCTGAGCGCCCGGCACACCTGGTGCTCGTGATGAACACGCTGCCATTCGCCCAACCCACGAATGCGTTCTCCGACGGCCTCATCTACCGGTTCCGGCTGCGCCCGCTTACCCCGAGCCCGGCGGGTGATCCCGAGCCGTTCATTGCTGGCGGGCCGGAACTCGTCTTCGACTGCGTCTTCTCGGCTCCGGTGCGTGCTGACGGCGGTTCACGCGTCGATCAGGAGGGCACCTGCAGCACTCCGACGGGTGAGACGGTGTCGGTGCAGGTGAACGAGGAACGGAATGGGCCAATGAATGGGGTGCGGGTCTTCGCAGGGCCGCGTTGGGATCCGTTCATCATGGACGCACCCGCGGCGCTAAGGACGATCGCGACGGGCAAGCTGGCGTTCACCGATCCCGGCTCGATCTTCCTTGACGGCAAGAATGTGCTCAGCCTGGTCATCGAGGTCGACGCTGCACTCTTGGGCGGCGCGGAGCTGGTCGGCGTGGTCGCCGAGACCCTGACACGCGGCACATTCAACGTTCGGATCGAACGGGTCGGGCGGCCCGAGGTGAAGAACATGATGCTGGCCATGAAGCAGTTCGATCCGGTCAACCGGGATCTCGAGATCCGCGATCTCTACAACATGGAGGATGCGTTCCATCTCGGGGAGAGCTATCAGGGCGCCTACCGAGCGCGGCTGAACGCCAACCTTGCCTTCTGGGATGGGCTGGACGGCAAGACCGACTGGTTCCCCGACGGAAACGGCGACCACCCCTTGACGAGCCTCGTGCTCGCCGACTTCCTGGTCGTCGACCTCACCAAGCCGTACGCCGAGCAAGGCTCCTTCCTGGAAATCGAGCTTGCCACGCTCAGCGGTAAGGCCCATGAAACCTGCGGCGGACGGGCGCTCAACGACGATGTGATGGACACGATCTTCACGCAGCTGGTCAACGCCGGAAAGGGGCCGGTCATCCGTGACGGTGTCGACCACGCGACCCGGCCTGCCTCGCGCACCTTTCCCTACCTGGCGTCGCCAAATCCAACCCCGCCCCGACCGCCCGAGCACGTGTAGCCATGGAGATGGAAGCTGAGGCCGTGACCGGCGGACACGAGGATGTAAGCCTCGACCTCGACGACATCCAGAGCGGGGCGCTGCACGAGCGGCCCTCACCCTACGTCGGGAAGTACTTGCTGTTGCGCATCGATGACCGCGCGGCCGGGCGGGAGCTGGTCAAGCGCCTGCTGGCGTTCGTCGACCGCGGACGCCCGTCAGCCGATCCCAGCCATGACGCCTGGATCACCGTTGCGTTCACGTATCAGGGTCTGAAGGCGCTCGGCGTACCGCAGGACTCCCTGGACAGCTTCGCACCCGAGTTCCAGCAGGGGATGGCGGCACGTGCCGCCGAGCTGGGCGACGTAGGGCCGAGCAGCCCCGAGAACTGGGAGTACCCGCTGGGCACGCCGGATGTCCACGTCGCCCTCGCGGCTTTGTCACCCGACGCCGGGCGGCTGCAAGCTGTAATGGAGAAAGCGCGTCGGGCCCGCGACCAGCTGCCAGGCATCGAGGTGATCTGGAGGCAGGATTGCTACCAGCTCCCGACGGGGCGGACCTCCTTCGGTTTCAAGGACGGGATCGGCCAGCCTACAGTCGAGGGCAGTGGACTGCCCCCATCCAATCCGAAGGAGCCGCCGCTCAAGGCCGGTGAGATCATCCTCGGCTACCCGGACGAGACGGGTGAGCTGCCGCCGATGCCCGCGCCGGAGGTTCTCGGCCGAAACGGCACCTACGTCGTGTTCCGGAAGCTGCACACGAGGGTGGCTGCCTATCGGCAGTACCTCCGCGCCAAGGCTGCCAGCCGCGAGGAGGAGGCCCTGCTCGGAGCCAAGATGGTCGGCCGCTGGCAAAGCGGGGCTCCGCTCGCGCTCGCCCCTGACCGGGACGATCCCGAACTTGGCGCCGACCCGCGCCGCCACAACGACTTCCTCTATGCCGACGATCTTCGCGGCTTCAAGTGTCCGGCCGGCGCGCACGCACGACGAGCCAACCCGAGGGACGCACTCGACTCAGAAGGCAGCGTCAACGTCCGCCTACACCGGATGATCCGGCGCGGGACGAACTACGGCCCGGTGTTGCCCGAGGGAGTTCTGGAGGACGACGGTGCCGACCGGGGCATCATCTTCGTCTTCGCCGGAGCGCATCTGAAGCGGCAATTCGAGTTCGTCAAGACCCAATGGCTGAACGACGGCATCTTCATCGGCGCCCCGGCCGAGAGGGACCCGCTGGTCGGGCCGAACGACGGCTCCGGCAGCTTCACCATTCCCACCAAGCCGATCCGGCGGCGCTTGCAGCAGATGCCGCCCTTCGTCGTCACCCGTGGCGGCGAGTACTGCTTCGCCCCAGGCATGCGAGCGATGCGCTGGCTGGCGGAGCTCCAGACATGAGACACGACTCTCTCGACCCTGAAGGGCAGGACGACGTGGTGACGACCTCGACAACCACCGACCGCTGGAAGTCACTTGACTTTGCTCCGCCACAGTCCGACACCACCGAACCCGACACCCCCGTAATCCTCGAGTACCTCTCCGAGGACCGGATTGCGCTGATCACCCTCAATCGGCCGCACGCCGACAACGCGATCACCACCGAGATGGGCGCCCGGCTGACCGAGATCGTCGAGACCATCGCAGTTCAGCCAGCCGTGCG
>JBKPNA010000025.1:0-8456 GCA_046765695.1 Actinomycetota bacterium
TGAATGCACCTCCTCGTACTTGTGGTACGCCTCGTAGAGCGCGAACAGCCCGCCGACACTGAACAGCACCACGGCGACGATGAAGCTGAAGATGTAGCGCTCCCGGCCGTATCCGAACGGGTGCTCCGGAGTCGCCTCCCGGCTCGCCCGCTTCCCTCCGATGAGCAGCAACACCTGGTTCCCCGAGTCGGCGACGCTGTGAATGGCCTCGGCCAGCATGGAGGAGGCGCCGGTCAACACCCAGGCGCCGAATTTTGTTACGGCGATGAAGAGGTTCGCCGTCAGAGCCGCGACAACGGCCTTCGTCCCACCTTCAGCGCTCACACCCCGATCTTGCCAGAGTCGTTGACCGGTCAGCGATCCGCGGTTCGGCCGAGCCCCACCGAGAGATAGACGGCCGCGAACATGCCGGTCTGCAGCAGGGTGGCGTAGCGCTCCACATCCGAGCCGGTCGAATGGGCGATCATGCAGACGCGTACATCGTTCCGCTCGGCCGCCGCGGCGAGGCGGGTGTGGTCGGAGCGGATCAGGCTGTCGTTGTTGCCGTCGTCCAACATCACCAAGCAGGGTCGGCGGTCGGCGGAGATACCGTCGGTGAAGGGGTCGGCGAACGGGTCCCGCGGCTGCACCGAGTCGAGCACCGTCAGCAGGGCATCGGCATCGGCCGCCAGGGCCGCCCGGCCGCTCCCGGCCCGCAGCGCCTCCGCGATGCGCCGGCTGGCCCGGGCGGCCAGCACCGACCCGCCCCAGACCAGGGGTTGCGAGTCGGCCATGCCGAGCGCGAGATCCTTGGCCGGGTTCTCCGAGACGTCGGCGAACGGGGAGCAGTCCTCCGCAACCTGGTCCATGGCGTCGGCCACGGCATCGGGATAGACCGCCGGACCCAGCTGCATCTCGTTGAGGCCGCCGAGCATCACGATGGCCGCGGCCAGCGGGTCGGCCGTCGTGGTCGGCAGCAGCACCGTGGACCGCGACGCGGCGTGCTCGGCGATCAGCGAGGCCTCGGGGCAGGCGATCAGCAGCTGCGCGCCCCGGCGTACCGCGTCGTGCACGGTGGTCACCAAGCCGGCAGTGGCACCGTCGCTCGCCATCACCACCACCAGGTCAAGCGCGCCGACCCAGCCCGGCAGGCCGTGGGTCGGCCACGCCACGAAAGGCACCGGACAGACCGGTTCGAGCATGGCCCGGATGAACCGGGCCTCGCTGCCAGCAGCGATCACCGCCCGGGGCCGCGGGAGTCCACGCAACTGCCCGATCGGTTCCTTGGCATCGGCGATCTCCCGGCGCACCCGGGCGCCGGCCTCGGCCAGTCGACGGAGGATCGGTTCGGCGGTCGCCAGCGCCTGCTGATCCTCGAGCAGGGAGTCGTCGAAGATCGGCATCACTGGGTGTCGGGCCGGCGCGCCTCGTCGATCAGCAGCACGGGGATGCCCTGCCGCACCGGGTAGGCCAGCCCGCAGTCCGGACCAAGGCAGACCAGCTCATCGCGGTCATGGTCGACGGCGAGTGAGCCGTGGCAGTTCGGACAGGCAAGGATCTCCAGCAGCTCTGGTGCCAGTTCGACCGCCATCCCTACCCTCCCGTCCGAATCAAACTTAACGTCTCATCGCGCAGAGCGGCCATCATCGGCTCGCTGCGGGCCTCAACGTTCAGCCGGAGCAGCGGCTCGGTGTTGCTCGGCCGGACGTTGACCCACCAGTCCGGCCCGGCCACCGTCAGCCCGTCGAGCCGGTCCTGCCGGCCTCGGCCGGCGAACGCGGCCGCGACGCGCTCGATGGCCAGCTGCTGGTCCCGAACCGTCGAGTTGATCTCCCCCGATGCGGCGTAGCGGTTGAAGCGGGCGGCCAGTGTAGACAGCGGCTGGTCCGAATGCCCGACCAGCGCCAGCACGTGCAGCGCGGCCAGCATCCCGGTGTCGGCGCCCCAGAAGTCCCGGAAGTAGTAGTGCGCCGAGTGCTCCCCGCCGAAGATCGCGTTCCGCTCCGCCATCGCCGCCTTGACGAAGGTGTGGCCCACTCTGGTGATCACGATCTGGCCACCCGCCTCGGCCACCACCTCCGGCACCGTCCAGGAGGTGATCTTGTTGCAGACGATCGTCGCCCCCGGCTCCCGGGCGAGCTCCTGGGTCGCGATCATGGCGGTCACCACCGATGGGCTGACCACCGACCCCCGCTCGTCGATGATGAAGCAGCGGTCGGCGTCACCGTCGAAGACCAGCGCCAGGTCGGCGCCGTGCTCGGTCACCGCGGCCTGCGCGTCGCGCAGGTTCTGTGGCTCCAGGGGATTCGGTGGATGGTTGGGAAAGGTGCCGTCCGGCTCGGTGAACAGCCCGATCAACTCCAGGTCGAGCGGGCCGAGGACGGCCGGCAGGGTATGTCCGGCCATCCCATTGCCGGCGTCGGCGACGACGGTGAGATGGCGGATGCCGCTCAGGTCGACCAGAGAGTGCAGATGGTCGGCGTACGCGGGCAGCAGGTCCTGCTCGGAGCGCTCCCCGGGGGCCGCCGCCGGTGCCGGACTGCCGGCCTCCGCGCGGTCGGCGATCTCGGTCAACTGCGCCGGCGCGATCGGGCGGGCGCCGGACAGGCAGAACTTGATCCCGTTGTACTCCTTCGGATTGTGGCTGGCCGTGAACATCGCCCCCGGCAGACCGAGCCGCCCGGAGGCGAACCAGAGCTCGTCGGTGCTGGCCAGGCCGATGTCGACCACGTCAGCTCCGCGGCTGACCACGCCGTCGATGAACGCCGCCGCCATCCGGGGGCCGCTGACCCGCATGTCGCGGCCCACGACCAGCGCTCCCTCGGCGGCGTTCAGGTCCAGCGTGTCGACCAGTGCTGCGCCGATCGCGTACGCACCGTCGGTGCCCCACTCAGGGTTGTCGCCTTCGGTGATGCCGCGGATGTCGTTGGCCTTGAAGATTGTTCTGGTGATCATCGCGGGCACATCCTAAGCTCCCGACCCGGGGTTCGATCGGTTGGTCCACCGCAGCTGAGCTAGTGGTCACGCCCACTAGTGCCCTCCGTCACTAGTTGCCGGGATCGGCCAGAACGGTCAGATGACCACGCCGGCCAAGTTCCACGATCCCGTTGCGCCGAGCGGCCGGCTCGGGTGGCGTCCCGGGGGCAGGGTCGTAGGACAGCCCGACCTCGCGTACCGCATCGGCCAGCGCGAGCAGATCATCCGTGCTGGGCCCGACCGGCTCCTCGGCTGCCAGCCGGATCACCTCCCAGCCCCGCGGAGCGGACAGGCTGAGCGCGTGCGACTGGCACAAGTCGTAGCCATGCGGCTCCGCCCGGCTGGCTAGTGGCCCCACCACCGCTGTTGAGTCGCGGTAGACGTAGGTCAACGTAGACGTAGCCGGGTGCGGGCAGCCAGCCCGGGAACACCGCCGCGACCCCACCTCGCTGACGGTAGTGGCGATCGGTCTTAGATCGTTGAAGCAACGCCGGATAGAGTCAACGCGTGGTCGCCGGAACGAGTTCTTGCAGATGACCAGCCGTCGCCGGGACCGGCACGGCCGCGGTATCCGCGGCCCGCTGGCCCTGACCAATCCGCTGACCCGCCACCGGGCGCAGCCGCCGCATCCCACCAACCGGGCGGACTTCTTCTCCGATGCCGTCCAGGCGACGGTTGACCGGATCGCCAGGCAATGCCCCGAGGCCTTGGCAGGCATCACCGTGGGAGTTCAGGACGTGCCGTCCTTCGATGTCGCCTGGTCGGGTGATCAGGTGCCGCTGGCGGCGGCGTTGGAGGGCACGCCCGACCGAGCCGGACAGGTCGTGGTCTACCGCCGGCCGCTGGAGCACCGGGCCGCGACCCGGCGGGGTTTGCGCATCCTGGTCTACCGCACGATCGTGGAACAACTGTCGGCGCTGACCGGGCGAAGTGTTGACGAGATCGACCCGGACGGGGCCGGCGCCGACGACGAGTGACCGGGACTGCCGTTTCTGAGCAACACCTGCCGTGCCGGCTACCTGCCGACTGCGGGATCCAGCTGCGTACGCGGGGCTCGGCTGGCCACATCGGGTGAGGTGAGGGGAATGGTGGTCAAGCCAGCCACATTCCCGTCGGGCTCGGTCAGCACCACGCCTCCGACCACGGCGGAGCCGTCCGGCACCCGCACCACGACATAGCAGGGTGGGGTCGAGGTAAGCCTGCGAGTTGCCGTGCTGTCCGGCCCGAGCAGCACATCGTCGGTACGCAGCACCACACCATCGAAGCTGATGACATCGAACGAGACCGAGGCGTCCGTAGCCCCGCTGTTGCTCAACACCAGCTGACTGGCCAAGGACTGGACCGTCGCCAGCGCACTGACACCCGTGCGCACCAGCGGCAGCGCCCCCGACTGGACGGCAATGTCGGACTGCGCTGCGTCGCGCCGGCTGCTCGACAGGACTGCGCCGACCACCGGCTGGTCGCTGACCAGCTTGACGGTACCGGCCTCGCCGGCCAGGCCCGGCTCAAGATTCACCGACGCGGAGCTCTCCGGTGGGACGTTGACCGACTCCGCGCCGATCGGGGCGTACGGCCCCTGCAGCCCCAGCACCTGCACCGTGACGCTGGCCCGCTCGGTACCAGGGTTGGTCACGACCAGCTCCCGGGCGCCCTTGTCCTCCGGCACCGCGGGAATCGCCACCGACAACGCCGGCGCAGCGGAAGGAACCTGCCAGTCGACCCCGATCGGCTTCAGGTTGTCGCTGCGGATCCGCTTCGCCACCGCGGTCACCCGGCCGGAACTCGCTTGCACGGCCAGTCCGAGCGGACCCTCGACCGTCACCAGGCTCGACAACGACACCGTCCGCGATGAACGGGCCTCGATCACCAGCCCCGGGCTGCCTGGAACCACGACGCGGCCGTTCCGCCCGTAGAAACGCAGGTCGACCTGCGCTTGAGCGTCGTCGGCATTGGTCAAGACCAGGTCGGTGCGATCGGCGTCACTGGCGCCGAGGCCGGTGAACCAGTGCGAGGTGGCGGGCGCCAGACACGGTGCGGCCATCAACCCGGCGTCGACGCCCTCGCGCGCCTGGCCGAACGTCACGGCGCTGCTCGCGGTGGCCATCACGCCCTCGCCGGCCATGACCACCGGCGCCTGCACATCCGGCAGCTGTTTGGCCTTGCCCTGCTCGGTGATGGTGAGGCTCGGCTTGTCGCCGCCCAGCGGCGTTGCGGTCAGCTGTCCCTCCCGGCCAGGAGCCTGCCGGGTGACCACGGCGGCGACCTGCGGCGCCGGCGCCCCGTCGGCGGGCTCCGTGACGCTGCAGATGGTCGTCGTACGTCCCACCTGCGGGATCCGATCCGGGTGGAAGGTCGGACTGGCCGCATCGACCACCGTGCCGCCAAGACCAACCACCAGCAGCCCCAGCAGCACTGCTGCCACCGTGACGATCCGGCGCCGGGTCGGTCCGACCCGGGGTATCCGCAGGTCGCTCATCAGACCAGCTCCGACAGCGTGGCGGCACGACGGGCAGACTTCGTGGGATCCCGCACCTCGGGACGGCGTACGCCCGGCGCGGCCAGCACGGCCGCCACCAGCAGCACTGCGCCCTGACCGATCAGCAGCCAGCCGGCGGACGAGGGGATCCCCCACGTCACCGTGGCCGCGGCAGCCGGCAGCGCGAACGCCTGCTGCCATCCCCCGTCTACGGGCTCCAGCGGTTGGCCATCTGCCGTCGCCTGCCACCGCGGGTCCGCGGGCTCACCGATCAGCAGCTGCCGGCCGTCGCCGCCAGCGGGTAGGGCGACCGGCGGACCGGCCAGCGGCTCCCTTCCGGTCCCCGAGGCAACCGCGCTGCGGGCGACCGGCGGAGTCAGCTGCCAGACCGTCCCCTGCTCCGTGCCGCTCGCAGTGCCCAGTCCCGGGGTGTTGCCGATTCGGGAGATGATGTCCTCGCTGGCGCCTGTCACCCAGAGATAGCCGATGCCCAGGTCGCCCAGCTGCCGTCGAATGTCGGAGTCCGCTGTGCCGGCGACCAGTCGGCCCACGACGTCGTCCACCTGTTCCCGCGCGCTGACCGAGCCGCCGAACGGGCCACCACGGTCCGCATCGCCGAGTCGCAGATGCCCCTCCGCCAACACCGAGTAGCGGGCGACGCCGCCGGTCAGATCGATGGCCAGCAGCCGTGGCCTGGCATCGGACTGCAAGCCGTTCATCACATACGGTGGGATGGCGTCGAGCTTCGTCCGGTCGATCGGACCCTGCGCCCCGGCAACGACCCACCAGGCTGCCGCACCCAGAGTGACCAAGCCGACGGCTGCCCCGGCCAGCACCGCAACCGGCTGCAGCAGGCTGAAGCTGCGTCCTCTCATCTCGGCGGCGAGACCGTCGACACCCACCCCGCCGCCGATCAGCAAGGCGGCGAACCCGATCAGCAGGTAGCTGCCCACCCAGGGCCGGACCTCCGTGGCGACCGGCGGCACCGTAACGATCAGCCGGGAGAGCACGACGGCCATCGCCAGCCCGAGGAGCGCGACGATCCAGGCGCAGGTGACCGCCCGGCGCTCCGGTCGGCGCACCAGACCCAGCAGGGCGACCAGCCAGATCACCCCGAAGACCACGGCGCCGACCCACAGCGGCGGGACGCCCGGTCCGACGTCCCGGCCAAGCAGCAGGCTCCAGACCGCCGGGGCTGCGGGCGCGCCGCCCAACGCCGCGTCCGGCCCGACGAACAGCCGGCCGGGCTCCGCGAGGATGCTCGGCCACCAGGGAGCCAGCACCACCAACGGCAGGCCGAGCGCGATGCCGATCCGGCCGATCTTGCGAGGCGTACGCCGGAGCATGATCGCGCCGAGCAGACCGAGCAACAGCGCCGGGATGATCAACGAGGGCTCGAACGCGACCAGAGCGACCAGCACCACCCCGGCGCCCCAGCCGCCACGCCACGCCTCCGGGATGCCGACCCGCCGCAGCACCAGCGCCCGGGCCGCGGAAACCAGCAGCGGCAGCCCGATCGCCACCACACTCAAGGCCAACCGGCCCTGGTTGGTTCCGCCCAGCAGCACCGGCAGCAGTGCGTACGTCGTGGCCACCCACCAGCGCAGCCGTGGTTCGTTGATCACCCGGCGGATGATCGGGTACGCGGCCAGCAGGGACAGCGGTACCACCCCGCAGAGCAGCAGCGTGCTGAACCATTCGGGCTGTCCGGCCAGTGCCGTCGAGCCGACCGCGGTGAAGGCCAGCCAAGGCGGGCTGATCTGCTCGCGCGCACCCGGAATGGGGCTCAGCACCGCCTGCCAGAGGGCACTCAGGCGGTCGTACGCAGGGAGCAACGTCGGCGCGGCCAGGAACCCCCGGCCGATCAGACCCCGGGCCGCCACGACGCTGCCGACCGTGGCCAGGACCGCGATGAGCACCATCGGGCTCAGCAGCATGTTCTTCGGTCGCTCGTCGGCGACGGAGCTGAAGTCGTCGCCGGTCAGCTCGTCCAGCGACGCCACGTCCGAGTCGCCGGCCATCGAACGGTAGCGCTCGGCGATGGCACCGCTGGTGGCCTCGGCCGCAACCCGGAAGCTGTTCCACCATGGCGGGCGGAGTTCCTGGATGACCTCGTCGGTGCCCGGAACGGGGTCGATCGTGGCAATCCGCCGGCGCATCTGAGCGATCCGCCCGGGCGAGCCGATAAACGAGCCCACGGCCAGGATCTCGTCCAGTGCCCGTCCCGGCACCTTGCCCAGCAGGTAGCCCACCGCCTGGAGCAGACAGCTCCAGACCAGCCGAGCCAGGACCAGAGGGAGCAGCCTGGCCGGCGCATGACCGGCAACGACGACCATGCCGAGGACCCGATCGACCATGCCGGGTCGGCGGCCCGTCACGCCAGCCGGCCGCAGCCCAGCCCGGCCGACCTGACGATGGGTGACCGCGGCACTCGGTGTGGTGACGACCCGATACCCGTTGAGGTGGGCGCGCCAGCCGAACTCCACCCCGTCGCGGAAGACCGGGATGTCCGGATCCAGGCCGCCCAGCTCGGTCCACACCTTGGTCCGCACCAACATGCCGCAGGTCGAGACTCCGAGGCGTGCCTGCGGCTCGTCGCGCTGGCCCTGGTCGATCTCGCCGGAGTCCAGTTGCAGGTCCCGACGACCGGTGCCCGAGATGCTGACCCCGACCTCACTGATCTGCTGGCCGGCCTGCCGGCGGCGGGGCAGCAGCAACTTCGGACCGGTCACGTCGACGGTCCGGTCCATCCGGACGTGGGACAGCAGCTGGGACAGGCAGTCAGGCGCCGGCTGCGCGTCGTCGTGCAGCAGCCAGAGCCAGTGACTCTCCGCCAGATTGTGCTCGCCGTCTTGCCGGAGCGCCGAGTTGACCGCCGCCCCGAAACCGAACCGCCGCTTGCCGGCGTACACGGCATCGAGCACACCCTCGGCCACGGCCTGCTCGAGCAGCTGGCGGGTGCCGTCGGCGCTGTCGTTGTCGATGGCGATCAGCCGAGTCGGGCGGTGCTGCAGCTGCGCCAGGC
>JBKPNA010000026.1:0-10763 GCA_046765695.1 Actinomycetota bacterium
GGCCCAGAGGGTCGGCGACACGAGCTGGGCCAGCCCGAAGCCGATCAAGTGGACCGGGGCTCCAACGGCGACGAGGATTCCGGCGAGGCGGGGCAGCGGCGGCGTCCTGATCATTGCGATGCCGAATAGCGCGTAGCCAACCATGAAGGCGATGGCGGCCAACCCGTTGATCGCCAGCACGGGCGGGTAGGAATTGATGGCGTCCAGCACATCCGGCGACTTCTTCGCCAGCACCGGCGCCAGGAACCCGAAGTTCCCCGTGACGGCGATCAGGTAGGTGCCAAGGAAGGCGACGAGGAACCTGGCGAGACCGAGCCGGCCCATCCGGCCGCGCTGGACTGCGTAGAGCGCCGGAAGGCCGAGCAGCACCAGGAGCCACGAAACGGTGTACGCGACATGCGCCGCCACCAGCGTGACCTCGCTGGCGATGATCGTGGCGGCTGTCTCATGGCTCGGGTGCAGCAGGGTCGCCACGACTATCAGCACGCCGCCGACGAGGAGGGCCAGTCCGCCGCCACTCACCAGGCGTCGCCATGGTCCAGCCGCTTCAGCCATTCCCACGTTCTCCCAAGGATCAGCCGACCCTTGGTTAGCACCCTAGTGCGCTCTGTCAGCAACGGAGGGCACTAGTCCCGCAAGCGCAGCAGAGACGCCGATAACTGTGGACTTGGGACCCTTGCTGCCCGAGCCGCCCTTGGGTCCAGAGGCCACAGTTGGGAAGTCGATACCCACTGGCCGCCTGTCGAGCGCACTGCGCGTCGTGAGACGGTGCGAGCACCGGGTACAAGGGGGGTGAGATGACACAGGGCGACGCAGAAGTTACGGGAGACGCGGCCGAACCGGGGCGGGAAGCCTCGCCGGACACGGTCGACTCCTCGGCGTGGGCGCCGCTCGCGCAACGCGCCTTCCGCTGGCTGTGGATCGGCGCGTTGATCAGCTGGATCGGGACCTGGATGCAGACCGTCGGGGCCCAATGGCTGCTCGTCGACGCCCCCAACGCGGCGGCGCTGGTCTCGTTGGTCCAGGCGATGAACACCCTGCCGGTGATGCTGCTGGCGCTGCCTGGAGGCGTCCTGGCGGACTCGTTCGATCGACGTCGGCTGCTGCTCGCGGTACAGGGCTATCTCTTCACCGTCGGCATCTTGCTTGCCGTCCTGACTGCAGCGGGGCTGATGCCGCCGGCACTGCTGCTGCTGTTCACCTTCGCATTAGGCGCCGGCGGAGCGGTGCAGCTCCCTACTTGGCAGTCCATGATGCCCCAACTCGTTCCGCGGACCCAGCTGCGCGCAGCGGCGAGGCTCGACCTGGTCGGGGTCAACCTGGCCCGTTCTCTTGGGCCGGCGCTCGCCGGCATCGTCATCGCCCACCTCGGTGGGGTACCAATGGTCTTTGCCCTCAACGCAGTGTCCGTGATCTGGTTGGCCGTCGCACTCTTTCTGCGGCGTGGGTCAAATACCCGGTCCGAGGCGCGCCGAGAACGCTTCGTGCCGGCGCTCCGGGCGGGCGGCCGCTACATCTGGCATGAACCCGTCATCCGCCGGATCCTGCTCCGGGTGATCTTGTTCATCGTGCCGGGGATGGCGCTGTGGGCCCTGCTGCCGTTGATCGCCACGCAGCGGCTCGGTCTGGATGCGGACGGATTCGGGCTCCTGTTCGGTGCGCTCGGCGCCGGCGCGATCCTCGGCGCGGTGGTGCTGGGACCGGTACGGAGACGGCTTTCGGCCAACGCAATCCTGGCCGCCGCCGGGATCGTGTACGCCGCGGTATTGACCGGGATCGTGCTGGCTGCCAACTTCCTGGCGGCCATTGTCGCCCTGGTCGTGGCAGGGCTCGGGTGGATGGCCGTCACCTCCACGCTGGTGGCCGAACTGCAGCTGTTTCTCCCGGGTTGGGTTCGGGCCCGTGGCCTCGCCACCTACACGGTGACGTTCACGGGCTCGATGACGGCCGGAGCCCTGCTCTGGGGCCTGGTGGCAGAAGTAGTTGGCCTTGGTCCGGCGCTGATCATCTCGGCCGTTCTCCAGCTTGCGACCACGGCCGCCGGACTCGTGTGGCGCCTGCCGGAGATCAGTCACCTCGAGCCCACACCGGCGATCTACTGGCCAGCGGCACGCCTTGCCATCGAACCCGAGCCCGACACGGGCCCGGTGCTGGTCACCGTCGAGTACACCGTCGCGCCCGATCAGGAGCGTGCCTTCCTCGAGGCGATGGAGCATCTTCGCCGCTCCCGGCGCCGCACCGGAGCAAGCCGCTGGGAGCTGTATCGAGACGGCGTACGGCCGGACCGCTTCGTCGAGATCTTTCAGGTGCCGTCATGGGAGGAGCATCTGCGCCAGCACGAAGGCCGGCTGACCGTGCTCGACCAAAGAATCGAGGAGCACGCGCTGGACTTCTCAGATCCTCCGGCGCGGAGCGAGCACCTGCTGCCGCCGTAGTGGCTGACCCATGTCGACATCACCACGCGGCACCGTTTCGATCGATGTTGCACCCACTGCATGGGGTGCAGGGTCGGCCTCAAGGGTGCAGGCCTGAAGGTGGCTCAGTAACCCGTCACCCGTGGCCAGGCCAGCTCGATGCCGTCGGCGATCAGCAACTGCTGGAACGCCGCCAGGTCGTCGGCTCGGGAGCGGATCTCGGCGGGCTGCTTTCCGGTGGAAAGGCAGTGCGCAGCCAGCTTCCCGGCGACCTCGCCGACATTCCACTCAACGGGATGCAACCGGTAGCAGCCGTTGGTGATGTGGGTGGTGCCGATGTTCTTGGCGGCGGCGATCAGGTTGGTCAGCCGCCGCGGCAGCAGAGCCCCGAGCGGGATCTGGAACGGGGATGCGGCGATGTCGAGATAGTGGTCACCACCGGTCGAGGGGTGCAGGTCGATCCGGTACATCCCAATTCCCACCGAGTCGGGATAAGCGACCGCGCCTCGCTTCCCGCGTACGGCCAGCGACAGGTCCTGCTCGGCGACGGTGTACTGGGCCAGAACGCGGCGACTCTCCCGGATATACGGCGCCATGGCGAGCCCGTCCCCTGTGCCGGTGACATCACCGCGCAGCCGCAAGCCGGGGAAGCCCGCGGCACCGTCGGGACGCGGCGCCTCGGTCTGCATCCAGTAGAGGAACGAGTAGCTGAGTTCCCGGGCACGCTCCAGCTGGAGCGCAGCATCGTCCGCCTCGACCACCGGGCCCTCGAAGTAGTCGATCATCGGCCAGTTGACCAGGGTGATGTCGCTCTCGTACCACCCGTCCACGAAGAGCCGCCGAGCCGCGATCCGTCGGAAGGTCCACAGGTTCACGTCCCCGCCCTCATTGCCGAGCTCGGCCATGATCGTCAGCGGGTCGTCGTCGGGATTCGGGTCGAAGATCCGCCGATCGAGCTGCTTGGTCCGTGGAGAGGGGGACGCCCATGAGAAGAAGGGGGCACCCCAGAAGGTCGGTGAGTAGCTGCGCCACTTCTCGTAGCCGGACGGCCTGTCGATGACGTGGTTGCCGTTCACGTGATCCATCGCAAAGCAGATCGAGCTGGCCTGCATGTTCAGCGGCTGCGGCTGTTCCGGGGCGCTTGGCTCCCCGGTCGCCGTGCGAGATTCGAAGCCGGTGACGTACTCACAACCCGTCAAGGGCAGCAACTCGCCCGTCTCGGTGGCGTCCAGCACGTACGCGGCGGTCAGCACGACCTCTTCGTGGCTGTCGCGGTGTCGCATGGTCACCGAGGTCACCCGATCGGCATCCGTGGTGGCTGCCACCGGCAGCCAAGGCTGCAGCACCCGGAGCCGTCCAGACGAGCGGTACGGCGCCAGCATCGCATCGAGGACGGCGACGGCGACTCGCGGCTCGTGGCAGAGCCTGCTGACTGCGCCGGCACCTGGGTTGAGCTCGCGCCATCGCCGGGCGCGTTCGGTCAGCGGATAGTTGAGCCTGTAGTAGTCGCGGATGCGGTCGCGCAGGTCCCGGTAGCTGCGGGTGACACCGAACTGCTCAACCCACCGATGCTCGTCCGGAGGCACCGCCTGGCTCGTAAGCTGCCCGCCCAGCCAGTCGTACTGCTCGGTGAGGAGAACGCGCCGACCGGAGCGAGCAGCCGCCAAAGCCGCTGCCACGCCGCCCAGTCCACCCCCGACGACCAGCACATCGGTTGCCGGCTCGGCCGACGATTGGCCTTCACGGCGCCGAATGCTGGTCAGCCTCCGGGGTATTTCTTGACGTAGTCGGCCATGGTGTCGTTGCGGAGGGCTTGGCTGAGGTCGGCGAGTTGGAGTTGGTTGATGGTGTAGACCTTTTGGCCTTTGATGGTGCGCTGGTTACCGACCGGGGCGGTGATCAAGGTGACGTTGGAGGGCTTCATCCGCAGCGAGGTGGCGGTGGCCCGCAGCTCGTCGTTGGTCAAGGTCTTGTCCACCTTGATCCGCTTCGCCGCGTTGGCCAAGAAGGCGGTGAACTGGAACGGATCAGACACCACCTTCGGCGACAGCCCCTTGGCCAGGATCGCCTTGAGCACGTTGCGCTGGTTCTCCGCCCGATCCAACTCACCCCCCGGCAACGCATGCCGCTCCCGCACATACAGCAGGGCAGCCTGCCCCTTCAACGTAATGTTGCCCGCCGGATAGCTGTAGCCGCCGGCGCTGAACCCGGTCTTGTTCCGCACCGTCACCCCACCCAGATCCTCGGTCAACCCCACAAACCCCTGGAAGTCGATCATCGCCACATGATCGACCCGGGTCGCGGTCAACCGCTCCACCGTGCGCACCACCAACGGCGCCCCACCCACCTGATACGCCGCATTGATCTTCTGCTGACCCAACCCCGGCACCTGCACCCAAGTCGTCCGCGGGAACGAGATCACATAAGCCTCATCCCGAGCCTGATTCAAATGCACCAACATGATCGAATCACTACGCCCATCCTGATCCAGATCAGGATTGCCATCATCGGTACCGATCAACACATAATCCAGCGTCTCCACCGCCTCCGGAGCCTTCACCGGACGCCGCTCCCCCTCCGACACCTCCGGCGGCAAATCAATCTCCCGCCGAATATTCGCCGTCACACTCCGATCAATCTCATACAAATAAACCCCGGAGCCACCCAACATCACCACCAGCAACGACACCACCGTCGCCGCCGCCAGGGTCAACACCAGCTTCCCCACCCGCCGGTTCGTCCAGCCACCACCGGCTCCCTCGTGGTGCTCCGCAGTCAAAGCAGCCAGCCGGTCGCGGAACTGGGCTGCGGTCGGCCGATCGGCCGGTACGAACGCCAACCCGTCCAAGATCACCCGCATCACATCGTCGGGCACACCCGCAATCGGCTGCGGAGCATCCTTCAGCCGCGCCACCCGATCAGCCAACGACGTACGGACACCCTTGAGCTCCGACGGCGGACGCCCAGCCAGCAACGCGTACAGAGTCGCCGCCAGCTGATACACATCACCAGCCGCACTCGGCTGCTCCCCCAAAATCACCTCAGGCGGCGCATACGCCACCGTCATCCCCGTATCCGCACCAGGCTCTGGTGCGGCCAGCCCGAAGTCAGCCAGACCCGGATTGCCGTAGCTGTCGATCAAAATGTTCGCCGGCTTCACATCCCGATGCAACATCCCCTGCGCATGCGCCACCGCCAACGCATCAGCAATCCGCACCCCCACCGAACACACCCGCTCGACAGGCTGCCGCCGATCCGGCCGCAACCAACTCGTCAACGACCCACCCGTACACAACTTCATCACCAGATACGGACGACCATCCGGCAAGATCCCCGCATCATGCACCGTCACAATCCCCGGATGACCCGACAGATTCCCCGCCGTCTTCGCCTCACCCAAGAACCGCCGACGCTCCCCCTCGGTATCCAACGTCCGATCATCAACCTTCACCGCAACCGGACGATCCAACGTCAACTGACGCGCCCGCCACACCGTCGCGAAACCACCCCTAGCCAACGGCTGCCAATCAGTGATGCCCGGGAGCTGAGGTGGCAGAGAGGCCACCCGCGCCGGCCGGTGTGCTGGCCGGGGTTGTTGCCCGGCGGCCTGGTGAGCCGTTGGCGCGCTGCGCCAGGGCAGATCCGACCATGGCGTGTCGTCGGCTGGCACGTCCGCATGGCTGGGAGTCGGGTCGAGTCCGTAGATCTCCTCGGGCGGGTAGCCCGCGATCAGGTCGGCGAGATCGTACGCGGTGAGCTGATCGCCTGGAGTCGAGCCAGCCGACCGGTATGCGGCCTGGTCGCCGTGCGGCGGGCTGGGGTGGTTCATTGCGTAGTCCTTCCGGTGTGGTTCCCGGTATCGCTGGACGGGTGAGTCACGGCTGGCCACCTCGGCGGAGTTGCTGGAGGCGCTCCTGAGCTTGGACCTCGTAGTGTCCAATCGCCAGGCGGAGTTGCTCCAGCTCCTCTTCCAGCGTTCCCCGCATCGCGTCGGCGGGCTGGAAGTCGAGGTTCGGTGTGAGGTCGATGGTGCTGGGCTTGCCGATGGCGCTCTGGGCCGTGAGGTGGAGCTGGCGCCTGCCCTGTAGGGAGCGCGCTGCCCACCCGAGGAGATCCTTGTGATGGTCGTCAAGGCGGCGGTTGTCGTCGTCTCGCAGTCGGATCGGGAAGTATGGGGCGAAACGGGACCGCTGCATCTGGTCGAAAACGTCGCACTGGACATCGGCCTCCGCCTCGAGCTGAGCCCTGACTCCCTCATCACCGCGGCTGCGGAGCAGGCTGCTGATGTTCCACCGCTCGGGGTTCCGGAACAGAATGAACCGGGCCGTAGCGAGCCAGTCGAGCGCTTCGCTCTTCCGGCGAGTCAGCGTGCTGACCGCCAGGTTCCGCTCGGCGGCGAGCTGAGTCCAGGTGGTGACTCCGCTGCGGACGAGCCGGTAGTCGTCCAGGCTCTGTCGGTGTAGTGGATCAAGACCCAACCGTTTGGGCAGGCCTGTCCCCCAGGCTGCTGGGGGGTGCGCCCTCCTCTCGAGGAACGGGACCAGGAAGCGATCCTCGGCCACGATGCGGAACAGCTCCAGCTGTTCCGGAGTAAGCGGACGGCGGAGGCGCGGGCCCTGCGTTGCAGAAAGCGTTGGGGTGTGGTTGCCGATGGTGTTGGACATCGGTAGTCGTCCCCCTTCCTGCGTTCGGTTCGCCGCCGTGCTCGGTCGAGCCGGATCCAACTGTGCTGGATGCAGACGACGAGGACCAAGTCGGATGCATTGTTGCGTACAGGTCTTGACAAGACGATCCAGGACGAGTGAAGACCTTGAGCAACCGGCTCCCGGGTGAGACGGTAAGGCGACGACCGTACGAAAGGGAGGCCTTGATGCCGAGATTCTTGTTCGAAGCGGCGTACACGGCGGAGGGCGTCAAAGGCCTTCGACGGCAGGGCGGAAGCGGTAGACGGGAAGCCGTGGCCAGAGCCGCCCAGAGTGTCGGGGGACGGCTGGAGCACTTCTACTTTGCCTTTGGCGACCATGACGCCTTCGCCGTCGCCGACCTTCCTGACAACGAGAGCGCCGCCGCGTTCGCGCTCGCCGTCAGCGAGGCGGGAGGCGCCAGCGTACGGACGGTGGTGCTCCTAACACCCGAAGAAGTCGATGCCGCCGCAAAGCACTCGGTTGAGTACCAACCTCCGTCGGAGTGGCAGGAAGCGCGCCACTTCTAGGTTGCTCGACCAGTGCCGAACGGGTTGTCGACGACAAACCTCCAGCCTTCCGGGCCACGCCGCGCGATGTCGGCCGTACTTCCGCTCATGTCCACGTCACTTCCATCGGCGCCCTTGCCACGCAGTGACCAGTCCGCGATCACCAAGGCGATGTCACCGCTCACGTAGACGTTCCGGACGTTCATCGTGATCGGCAGACCAATGGCCAAGAACTGCTCAAGAGCTCCGCGAGCGCCGTCGCCGCTCGTGACAACGCCCGGCTGCGGGACGAACACGGATTCTTCCTCGGCGAGGGCGAGCATCCCCTCGATGTCATGTGCGTTGAACCGATCCGCCCATGCAGTGTGCAATTCATGCGCGTCGCTAACGGGGCTCATGTGGCTCTCTCCGGCAAGAAGGTTTGGCTCTTTGGATCAACAGTCTGCCGGGGTGGCCGGACAGCGGGCAAGAATTGCATTCCATGCCGGATGCCCCACGCAGTCCCGTCCCGTTCATCGCGCAGACCTCGCCGGCCGCGCTGGAGGATCTTAGGGCGCGGTTACGTGCGACGCGCTGGCCGGACGCACCGGAGGACGTCGGGTGGTCGCTCGGCACCGATCTCGACTACCAACGCGAGCTCGTCGCCTACTGGGCGGACGGGTTCGACTGGCTGGCGCAGGAGGCACAGCTCGCTCGGCTGCCGCGGTTTCGCGTCTCACTCGGCAGTCTCGGGATCCACTTCGTGCATGCCCGGGCCGCCGCGCCGGCAGGGCCGGTCCTGCCGCTGGTCCTCTGCCACGGCTGGCCCGACTCCTTCTGGCGCTACGCCAAGGTCATCCCGCTGCTCACCGACCCCGGCGCCCACGGCGCCGATCCAGCCGACGCGTTCGACGTGGTCGTGCCCGACATGCCTGGCTACGGGTTCTCCGACCGCCCAACCGGCCCGCCCCTCGACGCGACGGCCGTCGCCGGCCTGTGGGCCGAGCTCATGAGCGTCCTCGGCTACCCCCGATTCGGGGCGGCGGGAGGGGACATCGGCAGCCATGTGAGCCGCTACCTCGGGCTCGACCAGCCCGACCGGGTCGTGGCCGTTCACCGTACCGACGCCGGCTTGCCCATCTTCACCGGCGACCCGGCAGACCTCGCGCCCGAGGAGCGCGCCTGGCTGGAGGGCGCCGTGGCCTGGGGAACGACGGAGGGCGCCTACGCCGCCATGCACCGTACGAAGCCCCAGACCGCCGCCTTCGGGCTCACGGACTCCCCGGCCGGGCTCGCCGCGTGGATCGTCGAGAAGCTCCGGGCGTGGAGTGACTGCGACGGTGACGTCGAGCGGCGCTTCACGAAGGATGAGATCCTCACCAACGTCACGATCTATTGGCTTACCGGCACCATCGGCTCCTCAATGCGCATGTACCGCGCGAACGCTGCCATTCCGCCTTCGCAGCACGCCCGCCGGGTCGAGGTGCCATCCGGCTTCTCGCTCTTCCCGGGTGACATCGTCCGCCCGCCGCGGGCGTGGCTCGAGCGGACGGCGAACGTCGTACGAGTCACCGAGCCCGCACGTGGCGGCCACTTTGCGCCGTTCGAGGAGCCAGATCTCTACGCGGAAGAGCTCCGCGCGTTCTTCCGCCCCTACCGGGCGGCGGTGACAGGCTGACCGCTGTCGACCGACGACTCGCGAGTTCCGCGAGTCCGGCGTAGTGATCGGACAAGTGCACATCTACAACTGACCTGATTCCTCGGCTTGGTCACGCCGGCGGTCCTGCTTCGGCATGATGATCACAAATGTCAGTCCGTGCGCAGCCGGGGGTCACGGTGCCGGCCATACCTCTGCCTTCCATGCGGTTTGTCGTCCCGCACTTCGGCGAACGTCCGGGGTATTTCCCGTTGGTCGTACGCAGCATGGCCGCCAACCCGGACGTGTCCTGGTTGCTGTTGACCGAGCAGCCGGTGCCGGACGCGCCGCCCAACGTCGTCGTGCAGCTGTGCGAGTTCGATGACTTCGCTCGGCGGATCAGGAGTCGCTTCGACTTCGAGATCTCGCTGGAGCAGCCGTACAAGCTGTGCGACTTTCGGCCGGCCTTCGGCGAGATCTTCGCCGACGAGCTTGCGGGCTATGACTTCTGGGGGCACTGCGATCTCGACCTGATCTTCGGCCGGATCCGCGAGCACCTGCCGGCCGCTGCGTTCGAGGCGGACAAGATCCTGTTCAACGGCAACTTCAGCCTCTACCGGAACACCTCGGAAACCGCCGGGTGGTATCGGCACGAGGTCGGCAAGGTCAGCTACCGGGATGCCATGACCAATCCGGCCGCCATGCACTTCGACGAGTGGGCCGGGATCTACTACATCGTCGAGGACCTCGGAGTGCCCGCCTGGCACCAGGACGTGATCTTCGACATCTCGTTCCGCCGGTACCGTACGCGCGCCGAGGCGCCGCCGGGCCGCGACCCGCGCCGGTACGCCTGGGAGGACGGCGAGATCTGTGAGTACCGGCTGGAGCGGGGTCGCCTGGTGCGCCGGACCGCGCTGCTGATCCACCTGCAAAAGCGGGTGCTGCGGGCACCGACGCCAGACGTCCTCGCGGCTGAGCGGTACTGGATCCTGCCGAACGGGTTCGCCATCCAGGATCAGGTCACGCCGTGGTCGGTTCGGGCCGCGCGGATCCCGCGTGGCCACGAGCTGCTGCCCTTCTACCTACGCCGACTGCAACGCTGGCGCCGACGGCGAGCGACCCGGCGGGAGGCTGCCGCCGGGCGAACGACCGTACAGGTGTAGCGGATCGGCCGGGTATCCCAGGGCTGGACAGTCAGCTGGACGGTTCGACCAGGTAGACCCGGCGCGCTTCCGACACACCCTTCCGCTCACGCAGGCCGCGATCGGTGAAGCGGATCCGCGATCCGGCCAGGAGCTCTCGGGTCGCCCACGACGCGTAGACCTGGCCGGGCTCAACCAGGTCGACGATCCGCGCCGCAATGTGCATGGTCGCGCCGCGGACGTTGCCGCCCTCCAGCTCGATCTCACCGGTGTGGACCGCGGCCCGCACCTCGAGGCCGATGCCGGAGACCGCCCGGCAGATCTCCTGAGCGGCATGGATGGCCCGCTCGGCGCCGTCGAACATGGCCACGAACCCGTCGCCGGTCGTCGCCACCTCGCGG
>JBKPNA010000027.1:0-13692 GCA_046765695.1 Actinomycetota bacterium
GTCTCCAGGCCGCGCGCGGTGCCGAGCGCGGTCAGCCGCAGGTCCGGCCGCTGGTCCCTCAGTTCGCGGGCCGTGGCGATCAGCGGTGAAGTGTGGCCGGCCGTTCCGCCACCGGCCAGCAGCAGCGAGGGCGCGTTCATCAGTTCCGCACCTCGCGCCCGCCCGGGACCCTCAGATCCCGCCTTCCTCCACGCGCTCGCCACCGAGAAGCCACCCTGGTAACAACGGACGACGGTGCCTCGCTTGGTCGTCCAGGCGGGCTCGGGTCCCTGGCTACCCGACGCTCGGTGCTCATCGGCGGCTGCGGCCGGTCCGCGACCCGGTGACCGTGGTCAGCCGCGGAGCGGGCCGCCCCGATCGACGGGCCAGCATCCGGCGTGCGTCCGGCTCCCGCCGGGCGCAGCCCAGCAGCACGCCTACGGCCAGCAGGTTGGCGATCAGGGCCGAGCCGCCATAGGACAACATCGGCAGCGGAACACCGGCGACGGGCAGCAGTCGCAGCACCACGGCGAGGTTGAACAGGCCCTGGCCCATGAACCAGGCGGTCACCCCGCCCGCGGCGTAGCGGGCGAACGGATCGTCCGAGCGAGCCGCGATGCGTACGCCGGCGTAACCCAGCACGCCGAACAGGGCGAGCACCACCAGGCTGCCCAGCAGCCCGAACTCCTCGCCCAGCACGGCGAAGATGAAGTCGGTGTGCGCCTCCGGGAGACTGCCCCACTTCTGCCGGCTGGCGCCGAGCCCGACTCCCCACCAGCCGCCGGAGGCGATGGCGTACATGCCGGCATTGGCCTGATCGTTGATCCCGTTGGCGTTGATGGTGGGGTCGAGAAAGGCCGCCAACCGCCTCATCCGGACCGGCGACGAGACGAACATCGCGGCCACCCCCGCCGCCCCGGCGGCGCCGAGGGCACCCAGCACCTGCCACGGGGCGCCGACGATCCACAGCATGCCGACGACGATGCCGGCCATGACGACGGCTGTGCCGGCGTCACCCTGGAACACCACCAGCAGGATCAGCAGGCCGCTGACGGGCAGAAAGGGAATGAGCAGGTGTCGAGGCTGCTCCAGCAGCCGCTGCTTGCGGGCCAGCACACTGGCACCCCAGACGATCATGGCCAGCTTCGCGAACTCGGCCGGCTGCAGCGAGAACTTCGAGTAACCGAGAGACAGCCAGTTCCGGTTCCCGTTCACGGTGATGCCCAGCGGCGTGTAGGTCAGGATGAGCAGCACGGCGGCCAGGGCCACGGCGGTCCAGCCGAGAGCCCGGAGCGTCGGCGTGGGCAGCTTCATGGTCACCACTGCGCCGACGACCCCGATGGCGAGGAAGAGCAGCTGGCGCTTGGCGTAGTAGTAGGAGTCGCCGTGCCCGACGTACGCGTTCACGCTCGACGCGGACAGCACCATCATCACCCCGACCACCAGCAGCAGGGCCACCGAGCCGAGCACCAGGTGGTAGCTGGTCAGCGGGCGATCCAGGACGACCCGCAACCACCGGGCCAGTTCCGCGGCGGAGGTCGGCCGGCCGGAGAGCCCGCGGCGGGAGGCGCCCGGCACAGAGTCCTGGCTCGAGGTCGCTGTCGTCGTCACGGGCCGCCTTCCCCCCTTGCCAGTTCGCGTACGGCCGCGGCGAAGGCGTCCCCACGCGCGGCGTAGTCGGTGTACATGTCCAAGCTGGCGCAACCCGGGGCCAGCAGGACGGCATCGCCGGGTCTGGCCAGGGAAGCGGCCGCCGCGACGGCCTGCGCCATGGCACTAGTGTCGGCGGCCGCGATGACTTTGACCGGGACGTCCGGCGCGTGTCGGGCCAACGCGTCCGCGATGACCTCGCGATCCACGCCGAGCAGCACCGCACCACGCAGCCGATCCCGGTGATCGGTGACCAGCTCGTCGAAGGTGGTGCCCTTGGCCTGCCCGCCCGCGATCCAGACGATCATCCCGGAGCTCCCCACTGACCCGCCCGGCTCGTACGCCCGGAGAGCTGCATCGGCGGCGTGCGAGTTGGTGGCCTTCGAGTCGTCCACCCAGCGCACTCCGCCGACCTCGGCGACCGTCTGGATCTTGTGCGGGCCGAGGGTGGTGGCCCGCAGCCCGTCGCGGACCGCCGTTGGCGGGACACCGAACGATCGCGCCAGGGCGGCCGCGGCGAGCGCGTTGGCCACCAGATGCGGCGCCGGCGCCGAGCCGCCCTCAGCTCCCGGCACGTCGGCGATGCTGGCCAGCTCCTGCGCGGAGCTGCGCCGTTGCTCGATGAAGGCGCGGTCCACCAACAGGTCGTCGACCACACCGAGCATGGACAGTCCCGGCGTGCCGAGAGTGAACCCGATCGCCCGGGCACCCTCGACGACCTCTGCCTCTTCCACCATCCGCTCGGTGACCGGGTCCTCAACGTTGTAGACGCAGCTGGCCTGGACCCGCGAGTAGATGCTGGCCTTGGCCTCGGCGTACGCGGCGTAGGAGCCGTGCCACTCCAGGTGGTCGGGTCGCACGTTGAGCACGGCGGCCGAGTGCAGGGACAGCGAGTGCGACCAGTGCAGCTGATGGCTGGAGAGCTCGACGGCCAACACGTCGTACTCCTCGCGGCCGAGCACGATCTCCATGATCGGCCGGCCGATGTTGCCTACGGCGGCCGTCCGCAGCCCGGCGGCGGTGAGGATGCCGGCCAGCATCTGAGTGGTCGTGGTCTTCCCGTTGGTACCGGTGATCCCGAGCCACGGGACGACCTTGGCGGGCTGGCTGAGCCGCCAGGCCAACTCGACCTCGCTCCAGATCGGCACGCCGCCGGCGGCCGCCTGCACCAGCAGTGGCGCGGTTGCCGGCCAGCCCGTGGTGACCACCAGATCGGCGTCGGCAGGCAGCTCGGCGGTGGAGCCCGGCCCCAGCCGGACCGTCCCGCCGAGGGTCTGCAGCAGGGTTGCCTTGTCCGAGTTCGCCTGGTCGGCCCGATCGTCCAGCACGGTGACCCGGGCGCCGAACTCCAGCAGCCCATCCGCCGCGGCGAATCCGGAGACGCCGATACCAGCCACGACGACATGGGCCTGCGGCCAGGGTGACGCGCCGTCGGCGTACGGCAGCCAGGACACGGTCATGAGACGACTCTCCGCGTATGCGCCGGTCCGTTTGCGGCCTTGTGCGGAGATACGACGGCGAAAACTCCCGAATCAGCAGCCACACGCGGCCTTGTGCGGAGAAACGTGCGGGCAAGGGTCACGTGCCCGCCACCCATTCGGCGTAGAAGATGCCAAGTCCCCCGGAGACGAACAGCCCGGCGATGATCCAGAACCGCATCGTGATGGTCACCTGTTGCCAGTTGAGCATTTCGAAGTGGTGGTGGAGCGGGGACATCCTGAACAGTCTGCGGCCTCTGGTCAGCTTGAAGAAACCCACCTGCAGGATCACCGACATCACCTCGATCACCAGCAGGCCGCCGAGGATGACCAGCAGCAGCTCGGTCCGGGTGAAGATGGCCATCCCGGCCAGCGCCCCGCCAAGGGAGAGTGACCCGGTGTCGCCCATGAAGATCTTGGCCGGCTCGGCGTTCCACCAGAGGAAGCCGAAGCAGGCGCCGGCGAGCGCGATGGCCACCACGGCAAGGTCGTACGGGTCCCGCACCTCGTAACACTTCGGACCGGCGGAGGCGGTGTATGCGCAGGACTGGTTGTACTGCCAGATGTTCACCAGGGTGTACGCCCCGAAGATCATCACGCAGGCGCCCGAGGCGAGGCCGTCCAGCCCGTCGGTGAGGTTGACGCCGTTGCTGGCCGCTGCGATGAGCAGCAGCACCCAAACGACCACCAGCACAACCGGCAGCCTGAGCCACTCGATGTCGCGCAGGAAGGAGATGAACGGCGACGCCGGTGTGACACCGCGCTCGTCGGGGAACTGCAGCGAGCCGAGGGCGAACACGATTGCGACCACCGACTGGCCGGCGATCTTGGCCTTGCTGCGCAGACCGAGCGAGCGCTGTTTGCTGATCTTGATGAAGTCGTCCGCGAAGCCGACGACGCCGAGGCCGGTGAACAGGAACAGGATCAGCATCGCTGAGGCAGACGGCTGGGTGAGGGTGATCAGGTGGCTGGTGAAGTAGGCGATCAGTACGGCGGCGATGATCACCAGGCCACCCATGGTGGGGGTGCCGCGCTTGACGTGGTGAGTAGTCGGGCCGTCGTCCCGGATCAGCTGGCCGTAGCCCTTGCGCACCAGGATCCGGATGGCCAGGCGGGTGCCGAACAGCGTGCACAGCAGGGCGATGCCGCCGGCCAGCACGATCGTTCTCAAGGACGGGCCTCCGCCCGTGGGGTTCTCACCGGCCGGCCTCCGCCGCCGGATTCACGCGGAGCCCTCGCCAAACGCCAGGATCGCCTCCGCCACGGTGTCCAAGGCTAAGCCACGAGATGCCTTCACCAGGACGACGTCGCCGGAGGCGAGCCGGTTCAGCACCTCTGATTGAGCGTCCGCCTTGTCGGCATGAACCGACACCGCTCCGTTGTGGACCAGGCCGGCAGCCCGCGCGCCAGCCGCCTGCTGTTCGGCGTACCCCCCGATGGCGATCAGCCGGTCGATGCCGCGCTGGGCGACGTAAGCGCCCAGCTCGGCGTGCGCCTGCTCGGCTACCTCACCCAGCTCGAGCATGTCGCCGAGCACGGCCCAGGTCCGCCGGCTGCCCTGCCGGCCGAGCTCGGCGAGCGTGTCGACTGCAGCCTTCATCGAGTCGGGATTGGCGTTGTACGCGTCGTTGAGCACCGTGACGCCGTCCCGGCGCTCGGCCAGCTCCATCCGCCAGCGGGACCGGGCGGTGGCCGAGCTCAGGCCCGCGCCGACCGTCTCGATGTCGAGACCGAGGGCGAGCGCGGCGGCGGCAGCGGCCAACGCATTGGCCACCTGGTGCCGACCGGCAACCTTCAGCTCAACCCTCACCTCAGCTTGAGCCCGAGCGAGTTCAGCGCTGTGCAAGCGGAATGCGCAACGACCGAGAGCGTCGCTGGTCAGCTCGGATGCCCAGACCCCCGGCGCCGGCGGCGGGTCATCGACGGAGTAGCACAGCACCTGCGCGACCGTCCGCTCCCGCATCGCCCAGACCAGCGGGTCCCGTGCGTTGAGAACCGCGAACCCCTGCGGCGGTAGCGCCTCGACCAGCTCTCCCTTGGCCTTGGCGATCGCGGCCCGGCCGCCGAACTCGCCGACGTGAGCCTGTCCCACATTGAGCACGACACCGACAAGTGGCGGCGCGATGTCGCACAGGTACGCGATGTGGCCGATGCCCCGGGCGCCCATCTCGGCAACCAGGAATCGGGTCCGCTCATCGATCCGGGTGACCGTCAGGGGCACCCCGAGCTCGTTGTTGAGGTTCCCGGCGGGAGCCACGGTGGGCCCGGCGAGCTCCAGCACCTGGCTGAGCAGATCCTTGGTCGAGGTCTTGCCCTGCGAGCCGGTGATCCCCGTGACCCGCAGCCCGGCCGCCGCGGCTCGGTCGACGAGGTGCCGGGCCAGCCGGCCGAGTGCGGTCAGTGGATCGGCCACCACCAGGCAGAGCGCATCCGGCACCGGCTCCCTGGTCAAGGCGGCGACCGCCCCCGCGGCGATCGCGTTCGGAACGAACGCATGCCCGTCGGCCCGCGCACCGGGCAGAGCGACGAACAAGGCGCCTGGCCCGATGGTTCGGGTGTCCGCGCTGACCGAGGTAACCAGGGCAGCTGGGTTCCCGGGACCGGCCAGCTCCGCACCCAGCGCCGCGGTCAGTTCCGCGACAGAAAGGGCTATCACGCGGACCGTGCCCTCCACTCGGCGGCCGCTACCTCGGCATCGCTGAAGGGGAGCACCTCGCCGGCCACCTCCTGCCCCAGCTCGTGTCCCTTGCCCAAGATGGCGATCACCTCTCCTTGACCCGCCCGATGCAGCGCCTGCCGGATCGCGGCGCGGCGGTCACCGGCGTCCAGCACCTCGCTCGCCCGTCCCCCGGCGGCAACGGCAGCCCGGGCCCCGGCGAGCACCTCGGCCCGGATTGCCGCCGGGTCCTCACTACGGGGGTTGTCGTCGGTGACCAGGACCAGATCCGCGTGCTGCGCAGCGGCGGCCCCCATCGGCCGGCGCTTCTCCGGGTCCCGGTCGCCACCGCAGCCCAGCACCGCTATCCGGCGGCGCGGGCCGATCGCCTGCAGGGCGGCGGCCACCGCCTGCGGGGTGTGCGCGAAGTCCACATAGACGACGGGCGCCTGAGGACCCAGGTCGACTCGCTGCATCCGGCCGGGCACCGAGGCTGCGGCCAGTCCCTGCGCAGCTTTGTCCAGGTCTCCACCGGTGGCGGCGACCATGGCCAGCGCGGTGACGGCGTTCCGGACGTTGAACTCCCCTGGCAGGTTGAGCGTGAACTCGAGAGTGCGGTCCCGGAGCCGCACGCGTACGCCGGTCCGCCCGTCCTGCCTCAGCTCGCAGGCCAACGCCTGGCAGTCGGCCGGTACCACCAGGCTGACTGTGGTCAGCGCCGGCCGGCCGGCCGCGGCCAGTCGCCCGGCCAGCTCGCGGCCCCGGGGGTCGTCGATGTTCACCACCGCATGCCGGGCACGCTCGGGGACGAACAAGGAGGCCTTGGCAGCGAAGTAGGCCTCCTCGTCGGGATGGAAGTCGAGGTGGTCCCGGCCGAGGTTGGTGAAGGCCGCAACGGCGAACTGAATCGCGTCGACCCGCCCCAGTACGAGCGCATGAGAGGAGACCTCCATGGCGACCGCCTGGGCACCCTGCTCCCGCAGGTAGCCCAGTAGCCCCTGCAGGTCGGTGGACTCGGGTGTCGTGACGGTGGTGCGGGTCGCCTCGAGCGGCCGGCCGTCGAGGAAGAACCCGATCGTGCCGACGATCCCGGTCCGGACCCCGGACGCCCGCAGCGCCGCGTCGAGCAGGAACGTGGTCGTGGTCTTGCCGTTGGTCCCGGTCACGGCGTAGCTCGTCATGGCGTCAGCCGGCCGTCCATAGATGCCCGCCGCCGCATACGCCATCTCCCGGCGTGGGTCGCTCGCGAGCACGACGGGCAGCCCGGCAGCAGCACCCAGCCGCTCGCCGTCGGCGTCGGTGAGCATCGCTGTGGCTCCGGCGGCCGCTGCCTGGGCCGCGAACTGGGCCCCATGCTGGCGGCGGCCCGGCAGGGCGACATACAGGTCGCCGGGTCGCACCAGCCGGGAATCGTGCGTAATGCCGCTGACCAGGGCCGGACCGGCGGCTGGGAACAGGTCGCTCAGCCGCACCGGCCGCACCGTCCCCGGCCGGAGCAGAGAGGACTGCGTCTCGTCAGACACGACAGGAACGCTAGCGACTGCCCGGGAGGAACCCGGCCGGATTCGTCGAGTTCACCATTCCGTCGGCTTGGGCTTGTGGGCCCGGGCGTCGGGCGGAACGGAGTAGCGGGGCAGCGCGAAGTTCATCAGGTCCTTGTAGACCGGTGCGGCGGTCGCCGTGCCGCTGGAGCCCCGCTTCGGGTTGCTGAGAACGACGTAGGTCAGCAGCCGCGGGTCGTCCAACGGGGCGAAGCCGATGAAAGAGGTGACGTAGCCGCGGTAGCAATGACACTTGGGGTCCGGTCGTTGGGCCGTCCCGGTCTTGCCGCCAGTCGAGTAACTGTCCAGGGCGAGGTGCCGCTGGCCGTTCTCGCTGTCGATCACCGCCCCCATCAGGTCACGCACCTGGGCCGAGCTCTCGGGCGAGATGACCCGACGCGGTGGCCGGGGCTCGATCGGCACCTCCTGACCGTCGGCGTCAATGGCGCCCTTGATCACCGTCGGCGGGTGGTACACGCCGTCGTTGATGATGCCGGCGATGGCTGCCGCCTCTTGGATCCCGGTCACCGCAAGCGCCTGGCCGAAGGCGACCTGGTCCCGCTGCGCGTCGCCCAGGTCCGGTGGCGGGGCGATGCCACGCGACTCACCGGGCAGCTCGATGCCCGTACGTGAGCCGAGACCGAAACGGAGCAGATAGTCCCGCAGCTGCTGCTTCGGCAGCTGGCGGGCCAGCAGCGCGGTGCCCATGTTGGACGACAGGGCGATGACGCCGCGCAGGTTGAGCCGGAGCACGCCGTGGTCGAAGGCATCCGTGATGTAGCGACCGCCCGTGGCCAGATGCACCGGAACCTTCACCCGCGTCTCCGGCGTCGCGGTGCCGGAGTCGACCAGTGCCGCGGCGGTGAGCACCTTCTCCACGCTGCCCGGCTCGTAGGGGGCCGAGACGGCACGGTTTCCTCGATCCTCGGGGTTCGCGTCCTGCGGCTTGGCGGGGTCGAAGCCGGGCGCATTGGCGAGTGCCAGTACCTGCCCCGTCTTGGGGTCCAGCACGATCGCGAACCCCCAGTCCGCCTTTGTGGACCGCACCTGCTCGTCGATCCGCCGCTCGGCGGCCCACTGCACCTCCGAGTCCAAGGTGAGCTGGTAGCTGACCCCGTTCTCGGCAGGCTTTATCGAGCTGGTGCCGAGCGGAATCCTGTTGCCGTTGGGGGCACTCTCGAACGTCTGCTCGCCCTCCACCCCGGCCAGCGAGGCGTTGTACTTGAGCTCCAGCCCGGCGAGGCCCTGTCCGTCAGCGCCGACGAACCCGATCACGGACGAACCGACCGCCCCGTTCGGATAGCTCCGGACCGGGTCGGGCTCCCGGAAAACCCCGTAGATCTTGCGCTGCGACAAGTCCGCGGCGAGTGCGCTGTAGGTCAGGGCGGGCACCTTCTTTTTGATGTAGACGAAGTGGGTGCCGGACCTGGTCAGCAGCGGGATCAGGTCGGTCGTCGACATGTTCAGGTGCGCCGACAGCACCTCGGCCACCTCGGCGGCCTTGGGGGCCGTCAACGTCGGGTCGGCCGTCACCGCAACCGCGGGCTGTGTCGAGGCCAGCACGAGCCCGTCGCGGTCGGTGATCTGACCGCGAGCCGGGAGCAGCGGCAGCGTACGCAGCAGCGCGTCGGCCGGATAGGAGGAGGAGTCGAATCCTTGCAGCTGGAGCAGCCGACCTGCGCAGAGGGAGAGCGCCATGGCTACCACGATCAGCACCGCGTGCAGCCGGCGGGTGGTCGACGCCAAGGGGATGCGAAGGACGCGTCGACGACGCCGGACGGCCGTGCGACGCTCACCGGGACGGGTGCCCGGTGGCCGACGGCCGGGTCCGGGCCTGGGATGGCTGTCATGCTGCAGCACTCTCTCGCTGCGGGAGTGCTGCGCCGCATTGCGCCCCGCCGTGGCGGGCCGGTGTCCGGACCGCCGTTCGGGCCGGGCGGAGGATCCTCGACCCCGCTGGGTCGCCGGATGCGGCCGACGCTCCTCAGCCATCTGCTGGGGTCTGGGCCGCGGTCGGTTTCTTCTTCTGTGCGGCGGGCTGCTGCTTCTTCTTTGCGGCAGCCTGCTGCGCTGCTGCGCGTTCGGCGGCTCTCTTCGCCTCCTCGGCGGCCCTCCTGGCCTCCGCGACTGCCCTGGCCTTCGCTGCCCGCTCGGCCTTCCTGGCCTGCTCTGCGGCCAGCTGTTCAGGTGTCTTGATGACCAGACTCGGCATTTCGTGCCCGCTCACCCGGGTGGGCTTGCCGATGATCCGGCCCTCGGGCAGCACCAGGAAGGCCGGGTGTGGGTTGGGCCGCATACCGATCTTCGAGGCCACTCTGGCTATTTCGGCGGGCGCCGCCTTCTGGTCGAGCTGGTTCTCCAGGTCCGCCTGCACGTAGGCCAGTTCGGTAGCCTGGCGGCTCAGCGAACGGACCTGGAACGCCTGATTCTGCAGTGTGGTGTTGAGCATCAGCAGTCCGGCCATGCCGAGCCCGAAGCTGCCGATCAGCACCAGCAGGAACGGAAACCTGGCGAGCCGGTGAGCGGGAGCGTCCACCGAGCGCAGCCGCGCTCGCCGGCGCGGCGCTGCCGGCGCCCAGCCGGCCCATACGGCGCTCATCGCTTCACCCCGTGGGTCCTCACGACTTCCAGAGCGCTGGATCGCCCCGACCCGCTCAAGGAGCGTGGACGGGCCTGGCAGGAGCGCGAGCTCGCGAGGGCGGGTCGTTGCGACACGGGCGAGGTCGGAGCGAACCGGCGCGACCACGGGGTCATGCGACCTCGCGATCCGCAATGCGCTCGGCAGCACGCAGCCTGGCCGACGCTGCCCTCGGGTTGGCCGCCACTTCCGCGGCGGTCGGGCGTTGGGCGCCGCGGGTCAGCAATCGCAGCTCAGGCCCGAGACCGGGCGGCACCACCGGCAGGTCACGAGGCGCCCGATCGGACGCCGCCGCCGCCAGCACCTGCTTGACCAACCGGTCCTCTAGGGAGTGGTAGGCCAGTACGGCGATGCGCCCCCGAAGGGCCAGCGCTGCGACCGCGCTCGGCAGGACCGACTGCAGTGCCGCCAGTTCACCGTTCACCTCGATCCGCAGCGCCTGGAACGTCCGCTTGGCCGGATGGCCGCCGCTGCGTTGTGACGCCTTCGGAACCGCCTCAGAGAGGAGGTGGACGAGCCGGCCGGAGGTCGCGAACGGCTCCCGCTCCCGCTCGGCGACGATGCGGCCGGCAATCCGATCGGCGAACCTTTCCTCGCCGTAGCTGCGCAGAATCCTGGCGAGGTCAGCCCGCGAGTAGGTGTTCAGGACGTCGGCCGCGGTCAGCTCCCCGCCGCCCATCCGCATGTCCAGCGGAGCGTCGTACGCGTACGCGAACCCGCGATCGGGGTCGTCGATCTGCAGCGAGGAAACGCCCAGGTCGAGCAGGATGCCCTGGACCCGCGGCTGTCCGAGGCGGTCCAGGACCGACGGCAGTTCGTCGTAGACGGCCTCGACCAACGTCACCTTATCGCCGAAGGGCGCCAGTCGTTCGGCCGCCAGAACCAGGGCCTGCGGATCCCGGTCGAGACCGATCAGTCGCGCTTCGGGGCACGCATGGAGCAGTGCCGCGGCGTGGCCACCCAGTCCGAGGGTGCAGTCCACCAGCACCGGATCGTGCCCACCAAGGGCCGGAGCGAGCAGGTCGACGACTTCAGCCAGCATCACCGAGACGTGGGCTGGTTCGCTCATCCCAGCCACCGAAGGAGGACCCAGAGGACACCGGTCACGCCGATGCTGCCGGCAAGGGACATGGCCGCGGCAGACAACCCGTCGCGGGCCTGGTCGCGGACGCGGCGCCGCCCGCTGCCCGGGCGAGGGTTCGAGGGGGTGGCAATCCGTGCCAGCACCTGGGCGCGCGTCCGTGTGCTCTTGTGCGCGCCGCGGGGGTTCAAGGGGGTCGTCCCCCTTGCTAGAACCCGTACCGACATCTCGACCCTTCGCGGTTGGTCTTGGCGTCGCAACCCGTGCCGAGGGGTTTCAACCCGAGATCTCGGGAAGTCCTACCTGGCACCGGGGAAGTTGTGCCAGGGAGTCAGACCCGGGTTGAAGCCTCTCGACACGCGTTGCCCGTGTCCTATTCCTGCAACCGCGTTCTCAGATGCCTGGGAACACGGTGTCGTTCAGCTCGGCAAATGCCGATTCCTTCTCAGTGGAGTACTGCTCCCACGCGGCGGCGTCCCAGACCTCGACCCGGTTGATGGCCCCCACCACGACGCAGTCCTTCTCCAGACCCGCGTACGCCCGCAGGTGCGGCGGGATGGTCACCCGGCCCTGCTTGTCGAGCGTCTCGTCCGAGGCTCCCGACGCGAGCATGCGCTGGTAGTCACGGACGTGCTGCTGGCTGGAGGAGGCACTCCTCACGGTTTGGGCCACCTCGACGAACACAGCTCGCGGCCAGATGGCCAGGCATCGCTCCTGGAACCGGGTGATCACCAGGCCGTCGCTGAGCTCGTCGCGGTACTTCGCCGGAAGGATCAGACGGCCCTTCTCGTCGAGCTTCGGAGTGTGGGTGCCGAGAAACACGGGCCACCCTCCTAACCCCACGCCAAGAACCGCTGTTCTCCACTTCGCGCCACTGTACTCCACTTTGCTCCACCAGCCACCCCAAATCGGGAGATCTGTGGGAGTGGGCGTGTTCCGACTGGACGCGCTCTGGTTTGAGGTCCGCGGCAAATTGCCACGCGGAACCTGCGAATCGGTGTCATTGGGGTCGACTGGACGAGTTCCCGCGTGCGATTTGCCGCGACTTTCAACGAGCGAGGGTCCACGTAAGGCGAATAGGGTTTGAGCAGGCCGCAAACGGTTGGGAAAGGCCGCCCGGATGGCACAAGAGCCGCTCCGGCGGGTATTCGTCGGAGAACAGGCCAGCAGTCCGCCGCATACGATGGCCGGGCGGGAACACGGAGGGGCAGTGAGCATCAGCTACGACGACAAGGCGACCGGTCTCGAGCGGAGGCCTGAGTCGGCGTACTCCCTCGGCGACGTGGTCCAGGTGATGGGCCAGGTCCGGCAGGCCATCGAGAGCGTGATCGAGGGCAAGCGGGGCTCGATCGACCTAGCGCTGGTGGTGCTGCTCGCCGAGGGTCACCTGCTGATCGAGGACGTGCCCGGCGTCGGCAAGACCATGCTGGCGAAGGCGCTCGGTCGCTCGATCGCTTGCTCCGTTCGCCGGATTCAGTTCACCCCGGACCTGCTGCCCTCCGATATCACCGGGGTGTCGGTGTTCAACGCCGAGACCCGGGACTTCGAGTTCAAACCAGGCGGCATCTTCGCCAACATCGTCGTCGGCGACGAGATCAACCGTGCATCGCCGAAGACCCAGTCGGCTCTGCTGGAGTCCATGGAGGAGCGCCAGGTCAGCGTCGACGGAACCACCTACCTCCTGGAGGCACCGTTCATGGTGGTGGCCACCCAGAACCCGATCGAGATGGAGGGTACCTATCCCCTACCCGAGGCACAGCGTGACCGGTTCATGGCGAGGATCGAGATGGGCTATCCGACTCCCAACGCAGAGCTGGACATGCTGGAGTCGCACGGCTCGTACGACCCGCTGGCCGCGCTGCAACCTGTGACCGACGCGAAGACCATCCGTGGCCTGATCGAGGCGGTGAAAGGCGTTTACATCAGTCCCGCAGTCAAGAACTACCTGGTCCAGGTGGTCAACACGACCCGCCATTCTCGCGACCTCCGGCTGGGCGCATCGCCCCGTGCCACTCTCCAGCTGCTGCGGGCCAGTCGCGCGTTCGCCGCGCTGTCGGGTCGGGACTACGTCAGCCCCGATGACGTCGCAGCGCTCGGCGTCTCGGTACTCGCCCACCGAGTGCTGCCCTCCACCGACGCACAACTGGCGCGCCGCACCGTCAGCGACGTGGTCGCCCACGCCATCACGTCGGTGCACGTCCCCGACCGGAGGTAGGGGTCATGTCCCGCGCGTGGCGGCTGCTCACCGTCCGTGGCCGGATCTTCCTCATTGCCGGCATCGTGGTCGTGCTGCTCGCTATGTCGGCCGGGCAACGCGACGTGATGAGGATCGGCCTGCTGCTCGCCTCGATGCCGGTCATCGCTGGGATTCTCGTTGCCCGCGCCCGGCTGCGGATGTCCTGCGAGCGTGCGGTCGAGCCCGCACAGGTCCCGCTGGGATCGCCGATGAAGGGTCAGATCATCCTCGCCCAGGAGGGTCGGCTGCCCGCTGGCATGCTGCTGTTGGAGGACGCGGTTCCCCGTGAGCTCGGCAGCCGGCCCCGGTTCCTGGTCGATCGGCCCGACCTTCGCTGGCGTCGTGTTGTGGAGTATCCGTTGCTGGGCAGAGTTCGTGGCCGTTTCTCCACCGGGCCGTTGACCGTGCGTACCACCGACCCGCTGTCTCTTAT
>JBKPNA010000028.1:0-7678 GCA_046765695.1 Actinomycetota bacterium
CGATCTCCTTGGCGATGCTCACACCATCGTTGGTGATGGTCGGAGCACCCCACTTCTTCTCCAGCACGACGTTGCGGCCCTTGGGTCCAAGGGTCACCTTGACGGCGTCGGCGAGGGTGTTCATCCCCCGCTCGAGGCCGCGTCGCGCCTCAGTGTTGAACTGAATCAGTTTCGGCATGGTGTCCTCTGTACAGTGATGGGCTTCTGCTCCGGTGCCCGCGACGGACGGCTCATGGGAGCCTCACCGGCTAAGAAGGTGGCACTCTCACCTGGAGAGTGCTAACGCCAGTTTTAGCACTCGCACCTGTCGAGTGCAAACAGTCTGGGCCGTTTGCGTCTCGACCGCTGGAGTTGCGCCGGCCGTCACATGCGCGGCCCTGTGCGGAGAGACGGAGCCGAGAACGGCCGAATCCGCCCCCACACGCGGCCTTGTGCGGAGAAACGGAGCCCGCAGCGGCCGAATCCACCCTAGAAGCCGCCTTGTCCGGCATGACTGACCGAGTGCTGAGACTCTCTCCCAGAATTGGAATAGGCAAGCTATGTGACCAGTTCCCGACTTACGTGGCCCAGCAGACCATCACCCTCGCCGACGTAGGTCTCCGCTCCGAACGCGGCCCAATTCTTGGATCGGTGATGCTGAGCGTGGGTCTGGTGGCTCTCGACTCCACGATCCTGGCCACGGCGGTGCCCTCCATCGTGGACGACTTCGGCGGGTTCGCCCAGTTCCCGTGGCTGTTCTCGATCTTCCTGCTGGCTCAGGCAGTCTCCGTACCGATCTTCGCCAAGATGTCCGACCAGTTCGGCCGCAAGCCCATCATGTTGGTCGGGGTCGGCGCATTCGTCCTGGGCTCTGTGCTGTGTGGACTGGCCTGGAGCATGCCGGCCTTGATCGCCTTTCGGGGACTGCAAGGGCTGGGCGCCGGCGCGGTTCAGCCGATGGCGATGACCATCATCGGGGACATCTACTCCGTCGCCGAGCGCGCCAAGGTGCAGGGCTACGTGGCGAGCGTCTGGGCCACCTCATCCGTCGTCGGTCCCACTCTTGGCGGCCTGTTCGTCGACTACGCGAACTGGCGATGGATCTTCTTCGTCAATGTGCCGTTGGGGGCCGTCGCCGCCTGGGCCCTGATCCGCCGGTTCCACGAACAGGTTGACCGAAGCACGCACAAGCTCGACCTGGCCGGATCCGGACTGCTCACGGCGGGCAGCTCGCTGCTCATTCTGGGGCTGCTCCAGGGCGGGGTGTCGTGGTCGTGGACGTCCACCTCCAGCATCGTGCTGTTGACTGTGGCGACCGCGATCCTGATCGGCTTCGCGCTGGTCGAGCGACGAGCAGCGGAGCCGGTGCTGCCGGGCTGGATCTTTCGGCACCGGCTGATCAGCGCCACCAACCTGGCAGCGCTGGCCATCGGGGTGATGCTGATCGGACTGGTGTCCTACATTCCGCTGTACGCCCAGGTCGTGCTCGGTAAGAGCGCCCTGGTCGCCGGCTTCGCCGTCGCAGCGCTGACGCTGGGTTGGCCGATCGCCGCATCCGTGGCCGGCAGGATCTACCTGCGGATCGGCTTCCGCGCCACCGCCTCGATCGGCGGGGGGATCCTCGTCGTCGCCGCCGTGATGCTGAGCCTGATCTCCCCGGCCAGCCCGATCTGGCAGCTGGCGGCAACCTGCTTCGTGGCCGGTCTCGGCCTCGGGCTGTCTGCCAGCCCCACGCTGATCGCGGCACAGTCGGCCGTGGACTGGTCCGAACGCGGGGTCGTCACCGGTACGAACGTGTTCGGCCGCTCTATGGGCAGCGCGCTCGGCATCGCCGTCTTCGGCGCTCTCGTCAACTCCTCCCTCGGCGGCCAGATCGGTGGCCGCAACAGCACCGCCGCTGGGATACCGCCGGCGCTGCTCGACCCTGCCCTGCACCAGGTCTTCATTGGGGCCGCCGTGGTCGCCGCCCTGCTGTTGCTTGCCGTGGCATTGATGCCGCGTACGCCGGCCAGGGAGCTCACGGAATCGGCGTAACATCCGGACATGGGGGGCGATGCGGGCCGCCGCCGTGGCCGCCGTCTGAGCGCGACGTTGCTGAGCCTGGCGCTGCTGCTCACCGGTTGCACCTACTCGGAATCCGAGCCGGGCCTGTTCGGCCGCTCACCGGCGACGTCCACCCCGATCGGGACCCAGAAGTCGCCGCACGTCCCGACGTCGGACAGCGCTCTATCGGTTCCGGTGCTGGGCGAGACGATCTACCACACCGCCGGTCGGCTGGACGTCTCGGTCCGGATTGCCGTGCACGCCGTACGCCGGGTTTCCGGCGGGACCGTGCTGGACTGGAGTGTCACCGCGCTCGCCGGGCCGGGCGTCGCAGCCGGCGAGCAACTGAGCCTCGAGCTGGGCCTGACCGAGGAGTTCGACGTCTCGCTGATCGATGCAGCCGAGGGCCTCATCTACCGCCCCCTGATCAGCCGGCGGTCGGGTAGCTGCTTGTGCATCCCGGTATGGCTCGTCGGGCAGACCATGCTCGTCAACGCCCCTCGGCTGCTGCAGACGACGTTCCCTCGGCTGCCGGACTCCACTCGCGTCGTCGACGTGAACATCGCCACGGTGCCGATCTTCTCTCGCATTCCGGTCACCCCAACCGGGCAGGTGCAGACCGCCGTCAGTGAGACCGACCTGGCCCGGCCTCCCGAGCTCCGCCAGACGTTGGCTGGCACAGACGAGTTCAGCCGGCCGAGCGGACAGTCGTTCGAGTTCCAGGTCGACGCGGTCCTCGTCAGTGGCAGCTTCACCTCCCTGGTCTGGACCGTCCGCGCCAACAGCTCGGGGCCGGGATCGATCGGCAGCGCCCACCCGCAGATCCGCCGCTCCGGCGTCGGGCCTGCGTTGCGGGCCCAGACAGCGACCGTCCGGTATGCCGGCGAGAAGACCCAGCAGTGCCTCTGCCCGACCTTGGGAAATTTGGTCGGCCGGCTGCGAAACAGGGGCGATCACGTCACCATGGTGACCAACTTTCCGGCCCTTCCCCGCGGCACCACCAGCGTGGACGTGCTGTTCCCGGGGGTCGAGCCCTTGGTCGGGATCCCCGTCGCCGCTGCCCCGGACGGGGCCTTCCGGGTCGGCGGCACGGTGCCCGCAGACACCACGACCTGGTCCTACGTATGGAACCGTCCACTGGCGGGCTGGTCCTTGGCGCGCTGGCCAACACCCGTGCCCGCGCGGATCGATCGCGACCGGTTCCGCACCACCGTCGACCGCCTCATTCGTTAGCCGGGGCCAGATCCGCCAGTTCCCCCACCAGCGGCACGACGTCGGCGATCGAGTCGCAGACCCGGGTCGGCCGGTACGGGAAGCGGGCGATCTGGTCCGGCCGGGTGGATCCGGTCAACACGAGGATCGTGCGCAGGCCCGCCTCGATGCCCGAGATCATGTCGGTATCCATCCGGTCTCCCACCATCACCGTGCTCTCGGAGTGGGCATCGATCGCATTGAGCGCCGAGCGCATCATCAGCGGATTCGGCTTTCCCACGAAGTACGGCTTGATCCCGGTCGCCGTCGTGATCAAGGCCGCCACCGATCCCGTGGCCGGCAGCGAGCCCTCGGGTGACGGCCCGGTGGGATCGGGGTTGGTGGCGATGAACCGGGCACCCCGCTCGATCAACCGGATGGCCCGGGTGATGGCCTCGAACGAGTACGTCCGGGTCTCGCCGAGCACCACGTAATCGGGATTGCGCTCGGTGAGCACGAAGCCGACGTTGTGCAGCGCGGATGTGAGACCGGCCTCGCCGATCACGTACGCCGAACCGCCGGCGATCTGGTCGCTCAGGAACTGCGCGGTGGCCAGTGCGGAGGTCCAGATGCAGGTCTCCGGCACGTCGATGCCGCTGGCGAGCAGCCGGGCCCGTAGGTCGCGTGCGGTGAAGATCGAGTTGTTGGTGAACACCAGGAACCGACGGCCGTGCTGCTGCAGCGCGCGGATGAAGTCGGCCGCACCCGGCAGCGCCTGCTCCTCGTGCACCAGCACGCCGTCCATGTCGGTCAGCCAGCACTCGACAGGTTTGCGCTCCGTCATGCCCCTCCCCTCCCTGCCAGACTCACCCTATGACCGCTGCCCCGCTGCCCGACCCGGCCGTAGTGGTGCTGGCCGGCGCCTCCGGTTCGGGCAAGTCGGCGTGGGCCGGTACGAGGTTCCGCGCAGCGGAGATCGTCTCCTCCGACCAGCTGCGGGCCGTCGTCGGCAGCGGCCCGGCGGACCTGGATGCCACCGACGAGGCCTTTGCGCTGCTCGACCAGATCGTGGCGGCACGAACCCGCCGCGGCCTGACCACGGTGATCGACACGCTCGCTCTGGACCCCGACCGCCGCCGGGACTATCTGCGGGTGGCCAGGGCGAACGAGCTGCCGGCCGTGCTGGTCATCCTGGACACGCCGGCGGCGGTGTGCCGGCGGCGTAACCGGGAGCGGGACCGCCCCGTACCGGCTCCGGTGATCACTGAGCAGCTGCGGCGGACCCGCCGACTGGTCGCCGAGGCGCCGGACGAGGGTTGGCATCAGGTCCTGCTGATCGAGCAACCGGAGAGCGTCGAGCGGGTGCCGGCCGAGGCGGACCGTGCCGCCGGTCTCGGCAAGACGAATGGGGACGGACCTGAGGTGATCCTTCAGGTCTCCCGCTTTCCCTGGGCTGAGGAGCCGGCCCGCTGGCTGACCGATCTCGCCCGGGCGGCCGACGACCTCGGCTTCGCCGGCCTGGCATTGATGGACCACTTGATCCAGATCCCGCAGGTGGACCGGCACTGGGAGCCGATCCCCGAGCCGTATGTCACCCTCGGGCTGCTCGCGGGCCTGGACACCCGGCTTCGGTTGGGCACCTTGGTCTCACCCGTGACCTTCCGAGCACCGGGGATCGTCGCCAAGGCGGTCGCCACGCTGGACGTGCTCAGCGACGGTCGGGCGTTCTGCGGGCTGGGGGCCGGGTGGTGGCTGCGCGAGCACCAGGCGTACGGGCTGGACTTCCCCGACGCGAAGTCCCGGCTGGACGAGTTGCAGGTCTGCATCGAGACGCTGCGGGCGCTCTGGGCGCCAGGCACCAAAGCTCATTCCGGCCGTTACGTCCACCTGCCCGAGACGACCTGCTACCCGCGGCCGGTGAGTCGGGTGCCGATTCTTGTCGGCGGCGAGGGCGAACGACGCACGCTGCGGATCGTCGCGGAGCAGGCCGACGGCTGCAACGTGCCGTCCGATCTGGCGAAGCTGCCGGGGAAGATCAAGACCCTGCGGCGACATTGCGCCGATGTCGGACGCGACCCGAACGAGGTCGAGATCACCGTCTTGGATGTGCCGATCGTCGGCCGGGACCGCGATGACACCGCCGCCCGGGTCGAACGGCTCCGGGGGCGTACGCCGGCCCCTGCCTTCGCCGCCCGGCACTCGGCCGGGGTCGCCGCCGACCATGCCCGGCGCTACCGGGAGCTGGCCGACCTGGGGGTGCACACCGTGTTCCTCGCCCTGCCCGATCTGGCCGACGCCGACGACCTTGCCCGCTGCGCCCCACTCCTAGAGGCCCTGCTTTCAGCCGAAACCGGTCAGTAACGGCACAGACATGGGCCTAGTGGCTGTCGTCTGTGACCGGTTTCGTCGCGAACTAGAGCCGCTTCTCCGTCTCGGGATCAGGCCCCTCGAAGTACTGGTCCAGTACCGCGGAGAACACCGGCTGGTCGGGGTCGGCCCGGGCGAACAACGTCATCGACGAGCGCAGCTTCATCGCGTCGATGCCGCCGAAGATCTGCTCCGCCGTGGACCCGTGGTGCGAGGCGACGATCTTCGCGCACTCGACCAGCCGCGGCCCGAGCACCGGGTGGGCCAGGTACGCCTGGGCCTCGGCAAGGTCCGCGATCGCGTACGCCTGGGCCATCGGACTGCGTCCCAGTCCGGCGATCTGCGGAAAGACGAACCACATCCAGTGGCTGACCTTGCGGCCACGGCGAAGCTCCGCAACCGCCTGCTGGTACGTGTTGTGCTCGTCCTGGGCCCGTACGAACCGCTCAAGATCCATGCCCGGAACCCTAGTGTCGTCCCGGCAGCATAGATTGCCTATCGATGACCACCACCGCACCGCGCGACGACGCGCCCCCTGACCCGGCGCGCTGGCGCTCGCTGGCCATCTGCCTGGTCGCTTCGGCGATGACCCTGCTCGACTTGAGCATCGTCAACGTCGCCCTGCCCAGCATGCGCAGCAGCCTGGGCGCGGACGACAGTGACCTGCAGTGGATCGTCGCCGGGTACGCGCTCGCGTTCGGCGTGGTGCTGGTCCCTGCCGGCCGGCTCGGCGACGCCCGGAGCCGCCGGATGATCTTCATGCTCGGCGTCGCGCTGTTCACCCTGTCCAGTGCGGTGGCGGGCGCGGCACCGAACCCGACCATCCTGTCCGTTGCGCGGGTGGTGCAGGGTCTGGCCGGCGGCCTGATCGCGCCGCAGACCTCCGCATTCATCCAGAATCTGTTCCGGGGCCGGGAGCGAGCCCGGGCGTTCGGGCTGCTTGGCGGGGCCATCGGAGTGAGCACTGCGATCGGCCCGCTGCTGGGCGGGCTGCTGGTCAACCTGGGCGGTGAGGACTTCGGCTGGCGGCTGGTCTTCTACGTCAACGTGCCGATCGGCATCGCCCTGCTGCCGCTCGCGTACCGGTCGCTGCCCCGCAACGAGCCGGCCCGGCATCGGCAGTCGTTGGACCCGGTCGGCGTCGGGCTGTTCGCCGCCGCAGTGATGCTGATCCTGCTTCCGCTGGTCGAGGGACGCCAGGACCAGCCCCTCGCCAACCGGCCATGGTGGTTGGCCGTTCCGGCGCTGGTACTGCTGGCGGCCTGCTACCTGTGGGAGCGGTTCTGGGCAGCCCGCGGCCGGGAGACCCTGATCGACCTGCCGTTGCTCAAGGTGCGCTCCTACGTCTTCGGGCTCACCCTTGGCACGTTCTACTTTGCCGGCTTCACCGCGATCTTCCTCGTGGTGACGCTGTACCTCCAGGTCGGGCTCGGGTACAGCGCGCTGCAGGCAGGTGCAACGCAGACTCCCTTCGCCGTGGGTTCGGCGATCGCGGCCGTTCTGGGCAGCCGATGGGTGCAGCGGATCGGCCGGCTGCTCGTGGTCCTCGGCCTGGTCATGGTGGTCGTCGGGCTGGTGGTCATCGACCTGCTCGTTCCGAACCTGGAAGGACTCGTCGGGCTCAAGCTGGCGCCGGTCCTCTTCTTCACCGGGGTGGGCGGCGGCCTGGTGATCAGCCCGAACGTCACCCTCACCCTGGCGGAGGTCGACCCACGCCGCGCCGGGTCGGGCGGCGGCATGCTGCAGACCGCGCAGCGGATCGGGTCGGCGATCGGTGTCGCGGTCGTGCTGGCGCAGTTCTTCGCCAGCCTGGCCGGCTCCCGCGGCAACTACGCCGAAGCGCTGTCGGTTAGCCTGCGGACCACCATCGGCCTGGTGGCCGTTGCGCTGCTCTTCGCGGTGATCGATCTGGTGCGGCGGCGTACCATCGCGGACCGCCCGACATACTTGGCCCATGCCCGAACCGGCCAGCGCTGACACTCCGACCGCCTTCCTGCTCTATGGGGCGACCGGTGACCTCGCCAAGCGGATGGTGCTTCCAGCGATCTATGAACTGTTCTGCCGCGGCCTGCTGCCGAAGCAGTTCCACCTGGTGGGC
>JBKPNA010000029.1:0-2894 GCA_046765695.1 Actinomycetota bacterium
AGCCGCTGGCTGCCGAAGGCTTCTCCCTTGCCACGCCGAAGGTCTATGTCTATCGATCCTCGATCAAGTCGCCGTGCGGCCGGTTCGACCAGAAGGGCGCGCCGGCGTACTACTGCTCGGTCAACAAGACGATCTACTGGCCGGCAACCCGGGACGACGGTCGCGAGGCCTACACCTTCGCGCGGCTGGGGTACGTCGCCTTGACCGCCCACGAGTTCGGGCATCACCTTCAGTTCACGACTGGAATGGTCAACGAGTACGGCCGGCGCTATGCGGCCGCCGAGTCCAGGAGCCAGCGTTACCTGCTCAGCCGGCGGCTGGAGTTGCAGGCGCAGTGCTTCGAGGGTGTCTTCCTGCGGACCGTCGCGCGCTCGATCACGTTCACTGCCGTCGATCTGCAGGAGCTGCGGATGTGGCACAGCTACACCGGTGACGAGGATCCGCCGTCGAGCCGCAAGCCCGACCACGGCAGCAGCGCCGCGCAGATCCGCTGGCTGGAGCGCGGCCTGGGCAGCCAGGACTTCGGCCGCTGCAACACCTGGACGGCGCGCAAGTCGGCGGTGCGATAGTCCGCTGAGCACGCTGGCCCCGAAAGCCGACGCTGGTTGGCCCCGAACAGCGGGACACGCCGCGTAGGGCTGAAACGCGAGTAGGAAAACCGAGGAGGGAGCCGGCAGCAGCTGACGGAGGGCACTAGCTCGTGATGAGCTGCATCGCCTCGGCACGCGTGGCGGCGTTGCGGAGCTGCCCGCGGACCGCGCTGGTGATGGTCTTGGAGCCTGGCTTGCGGACGCCCCGCATGGTCATGCACAGGTGCTCGCACTCGATCACCACGATCACCCCGCGGGGTTCCAGGATTCGGGTCAACGCATCGGCCACCTGGGTCGTCAACCGCTCCTGCACCTGCGGACGCTTGGCATAGAGGTCGACCAGCCGGGCCAGCTTGCTCAGGCCGGTGATCTTGCCGTTGCGGTTGGGAATGTAGCCGATATGGGCGACCCCGGTGAACGGCACCAGATGGTGCTCACAACAGCTCCACACCTCGATGTCCTTGACCAGCACGAACTCGTCGTGCCCGAGGTCGAAGACCGTGGCGAGCACGTCCTCCGGCTGTTGGTGCAGGCCGCCGAACATTTCTGCGTACATCCGCGCGACCCGCTCCGGAGTCTTCCGCAGCCCGTCACGGTCGGGGTTCTCGCCGATACCGATGAGGATCTCCCGGACCGCGGAGACGACCCGGTCGTGGTCGAACTCACCAATCGGACCCGGCGCGCGCAGCGGGTCGATGTCGCGATGACCATTCCCTTCGAGTGCGGCCAGATCCTCGGCCGCCTCGTCCAGATCGGTCACCTGAAGTCCGGCCCCCGTGGTGGCAGCGGGTCGGAGCTGCCCGGACCGGGCAGCTGAGGAGGCCGGGCGGGCTGGCCGGGAGGCAACTGAGCGCCGCCCGCCGGTACGCCATCGCCGTGGCCAGGCCGCACCTGGCCGTTGGGACCGTGGCCGTTTTGGCCGGTCACCGACGGCGGGGGCGGGGTGACGGGCGGAACGGCGGAGGGGACCCGCGCGTCCGAACCGGTCCAGGCGGGCCGCTTCGGCCACAGCTTGAGCGGCTGGAAGACAGCGGCGACTTCCTCGCGGTCCAGGGTCTCCTTCTCGAACAGCGCCCGGACCAGGTCGTCCAGCACCTGGCGGTTCTCGGTCAGGATGTCGAAGGCCTCCTGGTGGGCGGTGCTGATCAGCTTGGAGACCTCCTCGTCCACGATCGCCGCGATGTCCTCGGAGTAGTCCCGCTGGTGGCCGAAGTCGCGGCCGAGGAACGGCTCGGCGTCGCCGGAGCCCAGCTTGATCGCACCCAGCCGCTCGGTCATCCCGTACTGGGTGACCATGGCCCGCGCCAGGTTGGTGGCCTTCTCGATGTCGTTGCTGGCCCCGGTGGTCGGGTCGTGGAAGACCAGCTCCTCGGCGGCCCGGCCGCCCATCATGTACGCGAGCTGGTCCAGCAACTCGGCGCGCGTGTTGGCGTACTTGTCCTGCTCGGGCAGCACCATCGTGTAGCCCAGGGCGCGGCCACGAGGCAGGATTGTCACCTTCTGCACCGGATCGGTGCCGGGCAGGGCCGCAGCGACCAGGGCGTGACCGCCTTCGTGGTACGCCGTGACCAGCTTCTCCTTCTCGTTCATCAGCCGGCTGCGCTTCTGCGGCCCGGCGACGACTCGGTCAATCGCCTCATCCAGGTACTCGTTGGTGATCATCCGGGTGTTCTGCCGGGCGGTCAGCAGCGCCGCCTCGTTCAGCACGTTGGCCAGGTCCGCGCCGGTGAAGCCAGGCGTACGCCGGGCCACGCCCTCCAGGTCCACATCGGGCGACATGGGCTTGCCCTCGGCGTGCACCTTGAGGATCTGGTAGCGGCCCCTCAGATCCGGGGTGTCCACCGCGATCTGCCGGTCGAAGCGGCCGGGCCGCAGCAGCGCCGGATCGAGCACATCGGGCCGGTTGGTGGCCGCGATCAGGATCACGCCGCCGCGTACGTCGAAGCCGTCCATCTCAACCAGCAGCTGGTTGAGCGTCTGCTCCCGCTCGTCGTGCCCGCCGCCCATGCCGGCGCCGCGGTGCCGGCCGACGGCGTCGATCTCGTCGATGAAGACGATCGACGGGGCGTTCTCCTTGGCCTGCTCGAACAGGTCGCGGACCCGTGACGCGCCGACGCCGACGAACATCTCCACGAAGTCCGAGCCGGAGATGGAGAAGAAAGGAACCCCGGCCTCACCGGCCACCGCTCGGGCCAGCAACGTCTTGCCGGTGCCGGGCTGGCCGTAAAGCAGCACACCCTTGGGGATCTTGGCCCCCACCGCCTGGAACTTCGCCGGCTCGGCCAGGAACTCCTTGATCTCCTC
>JBKPNA010000030.1:0-4533 GCA_046765695.1 Actinomycetota bacterium
CTTGGCATCGTCACCCGGGCGATTCTGCGGCTGATCCCTACCCAGGGCTCCCGATCCACATTGGTCGCGACCTTCCCCACGGTGGCCGACGCGGCCGACGCCGTGGTCGCCATCGGCGCCACGCTGCGAGCGTCGATGATGGAGCTAATGGACTCGGCGTCGATCAATGCGGTGGAGGACTACCGCCCGATGGGCCTGGACCGAGATGCCGGAGCGATGTTGATCGCCCAGTCCGACGCTCCCGGCGCCGCGTGCGCGGCCGAGATCGAGGTGATGGAGGCCGCCTGTGGGGCGGCCGGCGCGAAGGAGGTCTTCCTCACCGACGACGCCGCCGAAGGTGAGATGTTCGTGGCCGCCCGGCGGGCCGCGTTCCCGGCGATCGAGGCCCGCGGGTCGATCCTGCTCGAGGACGTCGGTGCCCCGATCCCCCAACTGCCGGCCCTGTTAGCAGAGATTGCGGCGATCTCCGCGGAGTACGAGGTGGAGATCCCGGTGGTCGCGCACGCCGGAGACGGCAACACCCATCCGATCATCGTCTTCGACCCCAAGGATCCGGCCGCCCGGGTACGCGCGGGCAAGGCATTCGAGGCGATCATGGCGGCGGCCATCGCGATGGGCGGGACGATTACCGGTGAGCATGGCGTCGGCCGCGCCAAGAAGGGTGCCCTGCCAGCGCAGCTGGGACCGGAGGTGATGGGCCTCACCCGAACGATCAAGAACGCGCTCGACCCGCAGGGCATTCTCAATCCCGGCGCGGTCCTGTAGGGACTTGCCCTGCTCAGGTTCGGCGGATGTTCTGAGCGGCGAGCCCGACGATCTCGGAGATCCTGCGGTCACGGGTTTCCGGCCGCTTGGCCGAGGCAAGCCACTCCAGGGTGGCCCGACGTGACGAGCGGGGAAAGGCGTCCCAGTTCTTCCGGGCCTCAGTCCTGGCATCGAGCGCCGCCTTCAATTCGGCGGGCTCGACGAGGTTCTCAACATCGTCCAGCGCGGTCCAGGTGCCGGAGGCCTTGGCAGCCTCCACCACTTCCCGGCCGGGCGCCGCCATCCGGCCGGCGGCCTCCAGCTGGGCGATCCGGATCTTGTTGGGCCGGGACCACTTGCTGGCCGGCTTCCGCGGCGTGAGCATCAGCTGCGACCGGAGGCCGTCAAGTGACCGCGCCTTGCTGTCGATCCACCCCCAGCAGAGGGCCTCACACACGAGGTCCTCGTACGACAGGTACTTCTCCCCTGCCGCCTTCTTGTACGTGACCAGCCAGATTCCGGGCGACGTCGCATGGTTGGCCTCCAGCCATTGCCGCAGTTCGGCGGCCGAGGTCACCTCGACCTGCTCGTACGCGTCGCTCACCGCTCCTCCTTGTCAGCTGCCCGATCGGGTGACGGGTCGGATGGCGTGGCCCCTGCTCAATCTAGTGTCGTGTAAGGGAAGTTCCTTGCCGTTTGGCGGCGTTCAGGTGCGTGCATCGCAAGGCCGACGAGGGAGGGCTGCCGAGTCGCAACGCGACCGAGGAGAACGCGCGAGGTGCGTGCCTGGGCGTCGCAAAACGGTAAGAGACTTCCCTTACACGACACCAGGCACCTGTCAGGCGGCCGGCCTGCCGACCACCCGTGATCAGCGCCGATTGATGACGAGGGTTCCGGCGGCCAGGTCGGCCAGCGTCCGCCGGTTCGGCCCGATGACCAGTGCCGGCACGGCCAGGCAGATCAGCCCGGCCCGCAACACCGCTCGCACGACGCCCAGCGGCTGCCGGTCGAGGCGTACGACGGCGATCCGGCAGATCAGCTGGCCGAGGCTCCCACCGGCCAGCCAGCACAGCACCGTGGACTCGACGAAGAAGGTGGCCAAGGTCATGAACCCCCGCCACCCCCTACCGGTCATCACGCCGGTGCCGAACAAGGCCACGGCGAATCCCGTGCAGAGCGCCCAGTCGAGAACGAGCGCGCCAATCCGCGCTGCCCAGCTTGCCAACGAGCCGTGCCCCGAAGCCGGCAGTCCAAGCCGTTGCCCCGGATACCGTTCGTCCGCAACCGCGACCACGGGCCGAGGCTACTCGTCCCAGCCTTCGGCAGGTCCAGCCCGCCGCGCCGCTAAGGATTGAGCGCGGCTGGGACGTCCGCAGCCCCGTCGGCATCGTCGCCATCGGGCGGTACCGCGCTGACACTGGGCAGCGACACTCCGCCCCCACCCTCAGCCAGATTTCCGTTCTCGGACTGCTGACCGGACGGATTGGCGGAATCGGCCGGTGCGGACGAAGCCACGGCGCTCCCAGTCGGTGCGGATGTCTTCGTCGCCGTCGGTTCAGCGGCCGAGGTGGCGTCATCCGGTGAACTGGACGGAGTCGTTTCCTTCGTCGGGCTGGACGCGTCGGATTCGTCCGTGCCGGACTTCGCGGTGGCCGGGCGGTCCTTGCCGGCGGGAACGCGCCGTACCGTCGGGCTACGGCTGGCTCGTACCTCAGCGCTCGCGACGTACCTGAGCACGACGTCCTCTTCGAGCGCGGCCCGTTCCCCTTCGGCCGGATCGACTGCCACCACCTCATCGGGGTCGGCGTCCTTGGGCGGGTTCTCGATCGGCATCGCCCTGACGTTGGAGAACCCCGCGTCGGCAAGCTTCTCCATCGCTTTGTCGACGTTCCGCCCGACGAGCCCTTGGGGAATCTTGGTGGTCGCCGGTCCGACGTTGATCTCGGCCGTCACGGTGCTGCCCCGCTCCACCTCCGCATCGGGGACCGGGGACTGCGCGACCACCCTGCCCCGGGTCTTGTCGTTCGGCCCTCGACGATGGATGAACGCCGCCTGCAGCCCCGCGTCGCGCAGCTTCGCCTCGGCCTCCGGCCGAGTGCTGCCCTGGATGGACGGGACGCTGACCGGCCGCTCGCTGCCCGGCGTCAGCAGCCGGTACGCGCCGAACAGCAACCCACCAAGAATGAGCAGGGTGAGAGCGGCGATCGCCAGTGCGCGACCGCGGGAGCGGCGCGGCTCCGGTGACGGCTCCAGCCGGTCGGTCACCGCTGTGGGGGCGACCGGCGGAGCTGCAACCTGCTGATCAGCCACGAACGTGTCGGCGACCGCCTGGTCGGCGCCGGAGGTAGCCATCGGCGGCCTGGCAATGGTGTCGCCTGCCGACGAGGCCGTGCCCGCCGATCCGGCGGCGACCATCGCAGCCGGCAAGGACCGGGTGGCGCCGCTCTCGTCCTCCGCCGTGGGCTGTGGCGCCGGGACCACCGGCGTACTTCGGGTGTCTACGTCGCTCTCCCGGTCGGAGGCGGCCTGCGCAGGTTGACCCTGCAGGATCCGCTCGATCTCCGCCGCCATCCCAACGGCGGACTGGTAACGGTCGGCAGGATCCTTCGCGAGCGCCTGGGCAAGGAGGGCGTCGATATCCGGACCAAGCTCGGGCACCAACCGGCTGGGCGGTTCGGGCTCCTCCCGAACGTGTTGATAGGCGAGGCTGATCGCTGAGTCGCCGAGGAACGGCGGCCTGCCGGTGAGCAACTCGTACAGCAGGCAACCGGTCGAGTAGATGTCACTCCGTAGGTCGACATGCGCACCCTGGGCTTGCTCGGGTGAGAGGTACTGGGCCGTGCCGACCACAACAGACGTGCCGGTCAGCCCCGATGTCGTCTCGGTGGCTCGGGCAATGCCGAAGTCCATCACCTTGATGCTGCCGTCGGCCGTCAGCATGATGTTCGCAGGCTTGATGTCGCGGTGCACGATGCCTGATGCGTGGCTGTGGGCCAGTGCCTGGAGCACCACGTTGGTGATCTCGAGCGCCCGGCGCACCGGCATGGGCCCGGACGCGGTCAGGATGCTGCGGAGCGTCGTGCCCTCGACCATCTCCATGACGATGTAGGGCACCGCGACGCCACTCGCATCGATCTCCTCGCCGCTGTCGAAAACGGCCGCGATGCCGGGATGGTTGAGGATCGCAACGGCGTGCGCCTCGCGCCGGAACCGCTCCTGAAAGGACGGATCGGCGGCAAGCTCGGTCTTCAGCCGCTTGACCGCGACCGGCCGGTCAAGACGCAGGTCGACACCACGACGAACCTCGGCCATCCCACCGCGACCGAGCAGCTCGCCCAGCTTGTAGCGGTCCCCGAGTATGGGCTGCTCCTCGATCGTTCAGACCTCTCTGCCAATCCCCCCGCGTCTTACGCTGTTAATGTAACCCGGCCGAGCCAGCCCTCGGCGAGCAAGCGCTCGTTAACTAGAACGGGATCCGTGCAAATAGGTTTGTGGCGCCCGGCAGCACAAACGGGGTTCCCGGTGCGGGCGCCGTTTCTCCGCACAAGGTCACAAACGACAGCGGATCAGGCCCCTTCCGCCGCCGTCCCTCCGCACAAGGCCACAAGTGACGGCCAAGCACAATGCCGTGCCGGAGCGACCAGTGTCACCTCCGAGCCGACTGAGCAGCAGGTGCCAGAGCGACCTGCCGCACTCGTCACCCGCAGCTGCGGTGAGCATCGTGGATGCCCGCGCCGCCGTCACAACCGCGAAACATGGACGCAACTCCGCCGAAACGCGCGGTTGGAT
>JBKPNA010000031.1:0-7071 GCA_046765695.1 Actinomycetota bacterium
TGCTCTCGATCTGCTCGAAGGGCCGGACGCGCGGTAGTGCTGGTCGACGCGAACATCCTGCTGTACTCCATCGACGAAGGCAGTCCCTTTCACCCCGCGGCACGGGACTGGATGTCGGTGGCTCTCAACGGTTCCCAGCGGGTAGGAATCCCGTGGATGTCGCTGTGGGCCTTCATCAGAATCGCGACCAACCCTCGGGCCTTGACGGAGCCGCTCACACCAAGCGAGGCCTGGCAATACGTCGAAGAATGGCTCGACGCGCCGGCGACATGGATTCCCGAACCCGGCCGGGGTCACCGCGCCATCCTGGGCCCGTTGCTCATCCAGCATGACGTGCGTGCGGGACTGGCAAGCGATGCCATTTTGGCGGCGATCTGCATCGAGCACGGTCTGACCATGATCAGCGCCGACAGCGACTTCGCCCGCTTCCCGCAGATCATCTGGGTCAACCCGGTGGCGCCTCGCTGAGCGGGGCCAGAGAACCTACTGAGTCGTCGCACTAGCTTTTGCTGACGGCGAACGACGGGAAGAAAATAGGCTGGTTAAGCATTGAGCCTATGTCGCTCAACCCACTGGGCGACCTTGATGTGGAGGCTCGCCCTGATGTCGACAACCCGACTTCCCGTACTCTTCCTGACCGATCTCGTGGTGCTACCCGGCATGGTGGTGCCGATTGAGCTCGACGACTCGGCCCGCGCCGCAGTGGACGCTGCGCGTTCCCACAGTGACGGCCGGCTGCTCGTCGCCCCCCGGCTGGAGGACCGCTACGCGTCGTACGCTGTCGAGGCTTCGATCGTCCAGATGGGCAGGCTGGCCACCGGTGAACCGGCTGCCGTGATCCGGGCCGAGTCCCGCGCGAAGATCGGGGCCGGTGTATCGGGGCCTGGCAGCGCACTCTGGGTCGAGGCTGAGCAGGTCGAGGAGCCCGGCACGGACTCCGAGAAGGTCCGGGCGCTGGCCAATGAGTACAAGGCGTTGGTCATCGCCACCCTGCAGCGGCGGGACGCCTGGCAGGTGATCGACCAGGTCAACCGAGTGACCGATCCGTCCACGCTGGCCGACCTCGCCGGCTATGCGCCGTACCTGGATGACAACCAGAAGCGCCAGCTGCTGGAGACCCCGGACGTAGCCGCCCGGCTGACCCAGTTGATCGAGTGGACCAAGGCCTACATCGCCGAGGCGGAGGTGAGCGACAAGATCGCCGGTGACGTCCGGGAGGGGATGGAGAAGAGCCAGCGCGAGTTCCTGCTCCGGCAGCAGCTCAACGCCATCCGCAAGGAGCTCGGCGAGGACGAGCCGGACGGCGCCCAGAGCTACCGGACCCGGGTCGAGGAGGCTGACCTTCCGGAGGAGATCCGCAAGGCTGCCCTGCGTGAGGTGGGCAAGCTGGAGCGCGGCAGCGACCAAAGCCCCGAGGCCGGGTATCTGCGGACCTGGCTGGACACGATCCTCGAACTGCCCTGGAACACGAAGACCACCGATTCGACCGACATCAAGGCCGCTCGGGAGATCCTCGACGCAGATCACCACGGCCTGGAGGACGTCAAGGACAGGATCGTCGAGTACCTGGCCATCCGGTCGCGGCGGGCCCAGCGGGGCCTCGAGGTCATTGGGGGGCGCGGCTCCGGTGCCGTGATGGCGCTGGTGGGGCCGCCGGGTGTCGGCAAGACCTCACTCGGTGAGTCCGTGGCCCGGGCCCTGGGCCGCAAGTTCGTCCGAGTGGCCCTCGGTGGCGTACGGGACGAGGCCGAGATCCGCGGCCACCGGCGGACCTACGTGGGCGCCCTGCCCGGCCGGATCGTACGGGCCATCACCGAGGCAGGCTCGATGAACCCGGTGGTGCTGCTCGACGAGATCGACAAGGTCGGCTCGGACTATCGCGGTGATCCGGCTGCGGCGTTGCTCGAGGTGCTCGACCCAGCGCAGAACCACACCTTCCGAGATCACTACCTCGAGGTGGACCTGGACCTCTCCGACGTGTTGTTCCTGGCCACCGCCAACGTGGTGGAGACGATCCCGCAGGCCCTGCTGGACCGGATGGAGCTGGTCACCCTCGACGGCTACACCGAGGACGACAAGGTCGCCATCGCCCGGAACTTCCTGCTGCCCCGGCAGCTGGAGCGTGCGGCGCTGACCACCGAGGAAGTGACCGTCGACGACGAGGTGCTGCGCGAGATCGCTGCGAACTACACCCGCGAGCCAGGCGTACGCCAGCTCGAGCGGCTGCTCGCCAAGGCGTTGCGCAAGGCCGCCACCAAACTGACGTCCACGACCGATGAGCGGCTCCGCATCACGGTCGCGAACCTGCGCGACTACCTGGGCCGGCCACGCTTCACCCCGGAGGTGCACGAACGTACGTCCGTGCCCGGCGTGGCGACCGGACTGGCCGTCACCGGCCTGGGCGGCGACGTACTGTTCGTCGAGGCCAACGCTGTCGCGGGCGAGCGGGGTCTCACCCTCACCGGACAGCTCGGCGACGTGATGAAGGAGTCGGCTCAGATCGCGCTGTCCTACGTCCGTGCGCATGCGGCCGAGCTCGGGATCGTGGACGCGGCCGTGCTCGATCGGCACATCCACGTCCACGTGCCGGCCGGTGCCGTGCCCAAGGACGGCCCGTCGGCGGGCGTGACGATGGTCACGGCACTGACGTCGATGGCCCTCGGCCGACCGGTGCGCTCCGACGTCGGGATGACGGGTGAGGTGACCCTCAACGGCCGGGTGCTGCCGATCGGCGGTGTCAAGCAGAAGCTGCTCGCCGCGCAACGGGCTGGACTCACCACGGTGTTCCTGCCGAAACGCAACGAGCCCGACCTGGATGAGGTGCCGGAGGATGTGCTCGAGACGTTGCAGGTAGTGCTGACCACCGACGTGGCCGAGCTGGTCACGGCGGCGATCGAGCCCACTGCGCAGCCGACCACTCTGGCCGCTTGAGGTCTCAGCTCGCACTGCTGTTCCCTACGCTGCACCCTTTTGCCGACGCTGCACCGTCTGCAGAGGGTGCAGCGTCGCACTAAGGGGTGCAGCGTTCACGCCGTCTAGCGGGGCGTCTCTGAATTGGTCGACGTCGTCGCGGCTGCTGCGGTGTCCTCCATGTGCTTGGCCTTGATCAGGCTGGCCACCGTGGTGATGGTCAGCGTGAGGATGATGAAGGTCAACGACACCCAGATGGGGATCTCCAGGCTGAACGGCAGGCCCATCCCCGTATCCAGGTGATACTCGTGCATCGCGTGGAAGATCAGCTTGATGCCGATGAAGGCCAGGATCACCGAGAGTCCGAGGGACAGGTAGACCAGCTTGCGCAACAGGTTGCCGAGCAGGAAGTACAGCTGGCGGAGGCCCATCAGGGCGAAGACGTTGGCGGTGAACACCAGGTACGCCTCCTGGGTCAGCCCGTAGATCGCCGGAATCGAGTCGAGGGCGAACAGCAGGTCGGTGCTACCCAGGGCGAGAATCACCACCAGCATCGGCGTGATCAGTCGCTTGCCGTTCTGTACGACGGTGAGCTTGGTGCCCTGGTAGTCCTCGGTCGCCGGGAAGCGGCGCCGGACCACTCGGAGCAGCAAGTTGTCGGGCGCTTCCTCGGCTTCGTCGTGGTGTCGGTAGTCGATCACCAGCTTGACCGCCGTGACCAGCAGGATCGCACCAAACAGGAAGAAGACCCAGCTGAAAGCGCTGATCGCCGCCGCACCGATGGCGATGAAGATGCCACGGAAGATCAGCGCGAGAACAATGCCCACCAGCAGCGCGAACTGCTGCAGCTGCCGGGGCACCTTCATGCTGCTCATGATGATCAGGAAGATGAACAGGTTGTCGACGGAGAGGCTGTACTCGGTGAGCCAGCCGGCGAAGAACTCTGCTGCGTACTGTGGTCCGGAGATCTGCCAGATGGACAGCCCGAAGATGATCGCCAAGCCGATGTAGACGGCGATCGCCGTCCCGGCCTCGCGCATCGAAGGCTCGTGGGGTCGCCGGCCGATGATGAAGATGTCGACGGCCAAGATCAGCACCATCAGCCCGACGGTGATGATCCACGCATAGAGGTGGACGTCCATAGGCGTGGGCCCTTCCGAGACGAGTTCAACGAACGGCACAGTCTCGGAGGTCTCTTCCGCTAGCCAGGCCAGCCGGGGCACCGGGGCTGCCTGACCCACCTACAGGTTGGTCCGCCAGGCGATCCGTGATGACGATGCCGCCGCGAAGGAATACTCCCCTCCGCGGCCAAGTATGGCAGGGACGGCCCGTCCACACGACCGCGTTCGGCGCGGGAGCGGCTGGGACGGTCCCACTAGGCTCCGCAGGGTGGCATGGAGACCGATGGACGAGCGTGCGACCGCTTGACCGTCTCGGCGGAGCCGCGCTCGGCGTCGGCATCGTCACCGGCCTGACGTACGCCACGGCGTTCGCCCCCCGCTCCCCGCTGTTCCGGCCCTTCCCCCACCGCGGCCCTGCGGACCGGCGCACTGTGGCCCTGACCTTCGACGACGGACCCAACGAGCCTTACACCTCCCAGCTGTTGGACCTCCTGGCCGCCCGGAGCGTCCTCGCCACCTTCTTCCAGGTCGGGCGCAACGCCCAACGCTTCCCGGACGTCACGCGCCGGGTGGTCGCCGACGGCCACCTACTGGGCAACCACAGCTACTCACATGCGTTCTCGCGCTACTTCACCTCGCCCCGACAGCAGTCGGAGATCCGCCAGGCGCAGGACGTCCTGACCGAGATCAGTGGCCAGGCTCCCAGGCTGTACCGACCGCCGTGGCTGTGTCACTGGCCCTGGGTTCTGCGCAGCATCCGGGTCGCCGGGCTGACCGTGGTCTCCGGCACCTTCGGCCACCCGTTCGAGGTGCTGCAGCCGAGCGGGACGGCGATGGCGACGCGGGCGGCCAGGGTAGCCCGTCCCGGCAGCATCCTGATCTTTCACGACGGCCGCGAGGCCCGGGGCGGATTCCGCGGCCAGACTGTGGCGGCGATCGCGCCGCTGATCGATCGGCTACAGGACTCGGGCTACGTGTTCAGCACCGTCGACCGCATCCTGGGCCTGACGGGCTAGCTGGTCGACGATGACGACGTACGCCCCGGCTGGTGGCGCCACCTCCAGCCGCATCCGCCGGCCGCTGCTGCTCGCCGCCCTGGCCCTCGGGCTGTTGCTCGGCGAGCTCGATCAGTTCGTCCTCGCCACGGCTCTGCCAACGATTGCCGGCGACCTCGATGCAGCGAGCTCGTTGCTCTGGGTCAACACCGCGTTCGTGCTGACCGGCACGGTGGCCATGCCCGCCTACGGGCTGCTAGCCGACCGGCTCGACCGGCGGACGGTCTTCGTCGCAGCCCTCGCCATCTTCGTGCTGGGCTCCCTCATCGGCGGCCTGGCGCCCAGCATGCCGGTGCTGATCGCCGCTCGCGCCGTGCAGGGTCTCGGCGGCGGGGGCATGCTGATCCTGATCCAGGCCATCGTGGCCGATCTCGTCGCCGCCCGCGAGCGCCTGCCCTACCTCACCGCCATCGATGCCGTTTTGCCGTGGCCGCGGTGAGCGGCCCGGTGATCGGCGGGGCGTTGACCGACACCGTCGGCTGGCGCTGGGCATTCTGGATCAACCTGCCGGTGGGAGTGGCCGCCATCGTGGCGACGGTGATTCTCGTGCCCGCGTTACCCCCGGCCGCTCACCCATCTCGTCCGGAGTTGCCCCGAGACTTGCTGGCCTCCCGGGACGCCACTCTCGCGATGGGCGCCGGCCTGCTGCTGGGGCTGGCCGTATTCGGCACGGTCGGTTACCTCCCCAGCTATCTGCAGCTGGTCCAGGGTCTGAGCCCGACCCGAGCCGGACTGATGATGCTCACGCTGATCGCCGGACTGGCCCTCGCCACGATCGGCGCTGCTCGGCTGGTCCGACGCACTGGTCGCTACCAGGGCCTGCCGGTCATCGGGGCCGGACTGATCGCGGTCGCGCTGCTCGGCCTCGCCTCACTCGACCCGGGCGACTCGCTGGGTGAGGTCGGGCTGTACTTCTTCGGCCTCGGCGTCGGCGTCGGATGTGCCTGGGATGTGTTGGTACTCGTGGTACAGAACGCGGTGAGCCCGAATCAGGTCGGTGCGGCAACGGCCGCCAACGGGTTCTTCCGTGAGGTCGGCGTGCTGTTGGGCACCGCTCTAGTGGGCGCCCTGTTCACCGTCCGGCTGGGCGCGTTGCTGGCTGAGCGGCTGCCGGGTTCCGGCGTCGCGATCGATCCCGAGGAGGTCACCCCGGAACGACTGGCCCAGCTGCCGCCGGGGGTGCGTGACCTGCTGGCCACCGCGTACGCCGACGCATTGACGCCCGTGTTCGGCCTGCTGGTTCCGCTTGTTCTGCTGGCCCTGGTGAGCCTGTGCCTCCTCCGGCCCGAGCCGCTGACCGATCGCGGTGGAAGTGCGTCCGACAAGGTTTGATCGGCCGAAGTGACGGGAAGCAACACCAGTGACGACGATGGAGAGGATTGTCATGGAGCGGCCAGGGGGCGACGCCGCACGCATCTCGGTGGTGATCCCGGCGTTCAACGAGGTCGACTACCTGCCGGCGACCCTGCGCTCGCTGCAGGGGCAGGACTTCCCCGGCTCCGTCGAGGTCATCGTGGTCGACAACGGCAGCACCGACGACACCGCCGCCCTGGCCCGCCGGTTCGGCGCGCGGGTGGTCGAGGAGCACACTCCCGGGGTGTGTGCGGCCCGGCAGCGGGGCACGCTGGCCGCTCGGGGCGAGATCGTGGTATCGACGGACGCCGACACCGTGCACCCCGCCGACTGGCTGAGCCGGATTGACGAACGGTTCACCGCTGACCCCTCCGTGGTGGCCATAGCGGGGCCCTGCCGGTACGCAGACCCGCCGTGGTGGGCGGCCGTCGTCCCGCCGCTCTGGTTCGCCGGGGTGGCGGCCCTGCACGCCTGGCGCGGTTTTGTCGGCTACATCACCGCCACCAATGTGGCCTTCCGCCGAGAGGGGTTTCCCGGCTATGACGTCCGGCTCACCCAGGGTGGCGACGAGGGCGATCTGCTGCGCCGGCTGCGCCATTGGGGTCGGGTGGTGTGGGACGCCGACAACCCGG
>JBKPNA010000032.1:0-7433 GCA_046765695.1 Actinomycetota bacterium
GTCTATCACTCCCGCGATGACGTGCCGTCGGTGGTCAGTCGAGGTCAGTTGGACCGGGTCGGCCGGCTGATCTGGGCCTGGCTGAACTGAGCGAACGCAGGTAGTCGACGACCGCGTCGGCATGAGCGTGCTCCGCCCAGCCGAGCGGAGTCGAATGAAACTGCGGATCGGTTCGTTCGGTGTCCGCGCCGAGGCTGACCAGCAGCCGGACCATTTCGAGGTCGCCGTCGTACGCCGCGACGTGCAATGGGCTCGCGCTGTCCCCGCCGTCGATGGGGAACCCGGCCTCGACCAGGAGCCGGACGGCGCCGAGCCGGTGCAGCTCCACCGCCTGCCGCACCGCGTCCGGTCTCCGCCGGATCGCCGCTTCACGCACAGCCGGCTCAGCCTGCCGGACTGCGTCGGGATCCGCACCGAGGGCTGCGGCCAGGAACCGGTCGACGGCGTCCATGGTGAAGCTCCTCGGCCGGGCACCCGCGGCAACCAGGAGCGCAGCCATCTCCGGACTGCCGCTGGACATCGCCAACTCGTACGCCGAGCGGCCCTGATGCGTCGGGTGTCCGCTGCCCGAGACGTTGGGATCCACCCCGTGTGCCAACAGCGTCGCGACCCGTGCCCGCCGCCCGGACTGGACGGCCCAAATCAGCTGGTCGGCCAGCATCTGCTGCGGAGACTGCTGCGCCGCACCCAGCCGGCGACGCCACGGCCCGCCGTCACCTTGGCCGAGACCGTACCCGAACAACAGGTCCAGGTGGTCATCGGACTCCTCGAACATCTTGTTGTAGAGCGTCTGGCCGTCGTTCGGGTCGGCGCCGGCGTCCAGCAACATCCTCGCCAAGGCAAGGGCGTGTTGATGCGGCGGCTGATTGGCCCGATCCTCACCACCGCCGAAGGCGCCGGTCAGCGCGGTGAACGGAGGCGCCAGACCCTCCCAGAGGAAGCCGGCGTTCGGGTCGGCACCGGCGTCGAGCAGCCGGGCGGCGCAGGCGAGGCTGGACAGTTCGGGTGGAGCGTCCGGGATCCGGCTGAAGCAGAGGTACAGCAACGGAGTCCACCCGTGCGGTCCGCCCTCGGTCCTCGGCGCTGCAGGGTCCGCTGCAAGAAACCGGCGGAGGTGCATCACCGAGCCGGTGGCGGCCGCGGTGTAGACAGTGGCGCCGGCAAGCTCGGGACGAGCGGCGAGCATCGCGGCGGCACGGGCCGGCCGCATCCGGTCGTCGGCACCATAGGTCAGACAAGCCAACCGCAGCAGCTCGTCCGCCGGGTCGGGCTGCTCTGCCAGCCGGTGCGGGTTTCGGCGCCATAGCTGCACTCTCCGTACGTGCTCTCGCAGCTTCGGCCAGCTGGAGAAGTCGTATGCGCGGGCCAGCGCCAGCTGGGCGTCCGCCAGCTTCAGCCGACTGGGATCGGTGGCGAGCTCCTCGCCTCTGGGATGCAGTCGCCGCAGCAGTTCGGCGGCCTCCGGGTCGCCGGCTCGCCCCCGGCGCAACCAGTCCTTGGCTTGTTTGCGCAACTGGTCCAGATCGGTGCCAGGCAGGCCCATCAGAGCCATCGCAGCCTCCAGTCCTCGATGGTCTGGTCCCGCAGCTCAGACCGGGACGGAGTGATGGTCTGTTACGCCGTTAGAAGCTCACAGGTGGGCTCGGCCCTGTCCGCGGGCGGTGGCGTCCTGCACGCGCTGCCACCAGGCTAGCCCTCTCAGCTGCCCCTTGGTGCCCAATCGAACTCTTGTGCGGTTTTGTCAGTACTGCGCTCTAGCGTTGGATGCATGACGACGACTGTGGAGCCCGCGCCGGAGCTCGGTTTCCCCGACGATGGCGGGGATCCGGTGGTCGGCTACCTGTCGGAGATGTTGGTTGCCCTGGGTGGTCTGGCGGCTGGGACTGGGCCGGCGGACGATGCGGCGCGGGTTGACCGAATCGCAGCCTTGGAGAGGCTCAAGGCCGCTGCGGCGGCGGCACAGGCCACCGAGATTCTGCGGTTCGCCCGGTCCCAGGTCAGCCGCCAGCGCAAGGACGGAGTGAATTACCGCCGGTTGGGGGAAGGTATCGCGGAGCAGATCGGCCTGGCCACCAAACTGACTCCCTGGCATGGCAATCGCAAACTTCACCTGGCCCGCGACTTGACTGGTGAGCTGCCGGCGACTTTCGACCTACTCACCCGAGGCGGGATCAGCGAGTACGTGGCGCAGTTGGTTGCCAGTGAGACCTCACATCTCGACCCCGACACCCGACGCCAGGTCGACCGCCAACTGATTGCTGGAGGGCTCACGGAGGTGGCTCCGAGACAGGCTGCTGGTTTGGCACGGCGGTTGGCGTATGCGGCGGATCCAGAGAGTGCGGTGAAACGGGCTCGCAAGGCGCGGGCGGATCGTCGGGTTTCGCTGCGGCCGGCACCGGACACCATGGCCTGGTTCAGCGCGCTGCTTCCTGTGGAGGACGGGGTGGCCTGCCTCGCCGCGTTGACCCGCCACGCCGACCAGGCCAAGGCCGCCGGCGATCCCCGGACCCGCGGACAGATCATGGCCGACGCCACCGTGGAACGGCTGTCCGGACACGCTGTGGCTGAGGGCCCGCCAGTTGAAGTGAACCTGACCATGCCGCTCGAGCACCTGCTCAACCCGGACGACACCACCCCGGCTGATATGCCCGGCTTCGGACCCATCCCCGCCGGTATCGCCGACGACCTACTACACCGCGCAGCCGACCGGATCTCCTGGCGCCGGTTGTTCACTGCGCCCACCGGGCCGCACGGCAACCGGATCATCGTTGGCGGCGATCCCACCGTGCGCCGATTCACCGGCTGGCTCGCCAAACTCCTCAAACTCCGTGACGGCGGCATCTGCCGGGAGCCCTACTGTGGTGCGCCGATCCGGCACCTGGACCACATCATCCCCTACCGCGATGGCGGCCCGACCAGCTACGCCAACGGCCGCGGCGTCTGCGAACGGCACAACCAGACTCGGGAGATGCCCGACTGGCAGGTGGAACTCCTGGCCGATCGCCCCCACACCGTCATCACGGTCACACCGACTGGGCACACGTACTTCAGTCAAGCCGCCCGACCCGCCATGAGGTTCTTGTCAGGGGACGGCGTAAGGGCCGCGGCTCGTGGACCAGACGTCGGCCAGGATCACGGCGGCCCGCTTGCCGTGGGCTAGTCGCGGGGCAAAGGCGCCGTCGATCGCGTACGGGACTGGCTCCACCGCCATGACGTGCCCGCCCCACAGCACGACCTCGACGAAGACGCCCTCCCGGGTCTTGGTGGAGAAATCCATGTCGAAGATGAAGTTGCCCAGCGAGTGCACCACGGTCGTCGAACCGATCCGTTCCCAGCCTTGCACCCAGTGCGGATGCCCACCGATCACCAGGTCGGCCCCCGCCTTCGCGAAGGCACGGGCCGCGGTGCGTTGGCTTGGCTCCGGCCGGTGGGTGTACTGCGTGCCCCAGTGCGAGATGATCACCACGACATCGACCGTGGTCTTGAGCCTGCGGATGTCGGCTGAGATCAGGTGGAGTGCCTTCCAATCAAGTGGGCCGGTACGTGGCGGCATGTTGAGCCGATTGGTGCCAGGCCCGCGGTTGGTCGCTGCTGGGGTTTCACCGATCGAATCGGTCGCGAGAAAACCGATGCGGATCCCCTTCCTGGTGATCAGCACCGGACGCCGGGCCTCGACCAGGTTGTGGCCCGCTCCCACGTAGGCCAAATCGGCACCACGGAGCCGGTCGAACGTCTCATCCATCGCCCGGTTGCCATAGTCACCGAGATGGTTGTTGGCCAGCGACACCAGATCGAATCCGGCAGCCTTGAGGCCGCGCAGCACCCGCGGACTGGCCCCGAAGGAGTCTGCACCCTGGGTCGGCGCACCAGCGGTGGACAAGCTGGACTCCAGGTTGCCCACGGTGACCTCCGCCCGAGCCAGGCGGGCGGCCAGCGGCCGGAACGGAGCCACAGGGTCGTCCGCGATCGCCCGACCGACCCGGCGGGCCAGCATCACATCGCCGACCACCGCCAACGTCGTCACTTCGGGCAACGGCTTGGGCCAGGGCACCTTGATGGGGTACGCCTGAGGGTCGCGCAGCGGGGAACGACCACCGACGGTGAGTACCCGGACGGTGGGATCGACTTCGGCTGCGGGAAGAACGCCGAGCACCTCGGTACTGCGCCGCACCGCCTGCAGCACCTTGGCCGGGGTGCTGCCATCGGCGGCGACCAGCAGCCTCATCCGGCCGCCGGGCTGACCGATCGCCGACCAGCGGTCCGGGCGTTCGACGAGCAGCCGCCGTGCCGCTTCAGTTGGGACATCGGCCAGCGGCCGCGTGGCGTGAACCACGAGAGCAAGCGGCATCCAGTGGGCCGGCGGCGTCGGTGTGGGGCTCGGAGTCTGCGATGGTGGCCGCGATGTCGACGTTGTCGTCATCACCGGTGGGGACGGGCTCGGACTGGGGGGACTTTGTGCTGCGGTGGTACAGCCGGCGAGTGCCAGAGCCAGCGCGGCGACGATCACGCTGCCACCCAGCAGCGATCGGGGTACCGGCACGTGTTCCAGTCTGCCGACTGAGTGTTAGTCGGCCAGCCTTTCAGCGCTGTCTAGATAGGGCCGCGCCACCGACTCCGGCGCGCGGACAACATCCAGCAGGTACAGGCCGGTGGACACGCGCTCGAGAAACCCCCATTCCCAGATGCGCTGGGAGTCCACGCCACTACGCTCCGCCAGCACGGCGCAGAAGCGCTCGGCGGTGGGACGAGCATCAGGGCCGAGCAGCCAGCGGGTCCAGTCCCGCAGCGCGACCCCCAAGTCGTACGCGCGATCGGCGACGAACCCGTCGGGATCGACGAAGACGTATCCGGTCTCGGCACCAGGACGCTGCTGCGGTACCGCCAGCAGGTTGCCCGGATGTGGGTCGCCGTGCACCACCACCAGGTCGGTGGTGGCCTCGGCCGCTCGGCGTTCCGCGTAGCGCAGCGCCTGCCCGACCACCCGCTCGGGGACCGGCCTGCCGAGCCGCGGCCAGGCTTCCGCGATCAGGTTTGCCAAGCCGCTGGCCTTGTCGGCGCCGGATTCTGGGCGTACGCCACCGGCGTCCTGCCACGCCAGCGAAAGCGTGTCGGCAAGGCAGCGGAGCTGCCGATCCGGTGGCCAGCCGGTGCGCTCCAGCGGCGTGCCCAGCTGCTCCAGCAGCATGGCGCGTCGAGGGAAATCCGCCGACAGCAGCCGGACGTAGCCGCGGCCCTCGGCACGCTCCAGGGTGGCCACCTGATCGGTCCAGCCTGCCTCGGCCACGGCCACCTTCACTACTGCGGCCGACCCGTCGGCGAGTTCGGCCCTCGCGACGTAGGACCCGCTGCCTCCGGGAAGGGGACGGCCGAGGGTGATCGACCAGTCGCGCTCGAGTCCCGCGAGCAGTCCAGGAAGGGCGGCGACCCACGCCCGACCCTCATCGCCCAGCGCAGCCACCCGCGCCCGGGTCAGCGGCTGGAGCCGCACCGCCCTCGTCAACGACGTCGCAGGCCCGCAGCCTGCTCGGTGACGATCTGCCCGAACCGGGTGATCACCTGAACCAGTTTGCGCAGTTCGGCATCGGTCTGCTCCTTGCCCAACCTCACCGAGGCGGCGTACAGGTCGTCGAACATGCCGAACGCTGACCGCGCACCCTGCTCCGAGGCCGATATCACGACGCGGCGGCGGTCGTTCGGGTCCATCTCACGGTGTGCGTAGCCAGCCACCTCGAGGCGGGTGGCCAGGGCACTGATCGCCGCGGCGGTCAGGCCAAGCTCCGCCGCTACCCGGCTGGGGCTCATCGCCCCTTCCCGCACCAGCAGGTGGAGACAGATGAGGTCCGTCTGGTTGATTCCCAGCCGATCAGCGCTCGCCCGCCCGATCAGGTCGATGGCACTGCTCAGGTCGAAGAGGGCGTGGGTCAGCGCCTGAGCCGGCTGGACATTCTCAGCGCCGACCTGATTTAATTCACTCATATAACTTCCAAGTGGTTTAATTATTAGATCATCCTACTTTAACGGTTTGGGGTGGTTCGGATGCCCAGCTGGCGGTTCTACGACTGGGGTTACCGGATGATGCGCATGCCGTGGGAGCTGGGGCCGCGCCAGGAACTCGTGGACGTGGTCGAGGACGGACGGCTACCGCCGGGACGGACCATCGACCTGGGGTGCGGAACCGGCGCCAACGCCATCTTTCTGGCTCAACACGGCTTCGACGTCACAGGCATCGACTTCTCACCGACGGCGATCCGAAAGGCGCGCGAGGCATCTGCCTCGGCCGGCGTCGCCGTGCGCTTCCTCGTTGGCGACCTTACGGCTCTGCCCTCAGGGCTCGGTGCCTTCGATGTGCTGGTGGACTTCAGCACGCTGGACGACCTCTCCGCCAGCCAACGGGACCGGTACCTCGAGAACGTACTCCCGCTGGCTGCGAAAGGGGCCCGGTTCTTCCTGTGGTGCTTCGACTGGCCAGCTCGCCGATGGGGATCGCTGGCTCGGTGTGCGCACCTTGCCCCGCACCGAGCTCTGCGACGTTTCGGGAACGACTACGCGGTCGAAGGGGTGGCCGGTACCGACCAACCCAAGATGAGCCGGATGGTGCCCGGCTTCTCGGCCTATCTGATGCGGCGCCTTCCTGAACCACGCTGACCTCGCGCAGTCATCCCGACAAGCGGCCATGGATCTCGCCCGGAAAGCGCACCGTGAACCGGGTGTCCCCCACCAGTTCCTTGAGCTCGGCGATCCGCTCGTCGATCTCGTGGCGCCGGGCCGCATCGACCCGCTCGAAGTAGTGAGTGCGAATCTCACCGTCCCGGGTCTGGGCCCAGGCGCCGACGATCCGCCCGTCGACCCACAGGGTAGGCCCGCCGTTGCCGTTGCGGTCGAACGCCTCTGCAGCGGCCGACGGCAGGTACCAGTCTCGGTGCTTCCAGCCCATGGTGGTGGGATCCAGCCCGGGCAGCAGGGCGACCCACGGTTCGGGGTTCGGCTGCTTCACGTCGTCCGGCGCCAGCCAGGCCGGTCCCGACGCGATCTCGATGGCAACGGCATCGGCGTCGGCCAGGGCCCGTTTGGTCATCGCCGCTGTCCAGCCCATCCACCACTGCAGGTCGGCGGTCGTGGCTGGGCCGAAACGCCCGAGCCAGTGGCCGGCGAGCTCGGCGGCCGCCTTCCGGGGGTCGCCGTTCTCCAGGCCTCCCGGCAGCCACGCGTCAGCGGCCGCATAGGCGTACGCGCCAGTGATCCAACTGGGCGGTCGCGTCCGCAGCACCTCGCCGGCGAAGCCCAGAATCGTCAGCACCCGAGTGTGCGCACCCTGGGTGGCGGCGTACTTCTTTCCCGGGGCCAGTTGCAGTGGCTGACGCACCTCCGGAAGTCGCCGGCCGACATCGCGGGCGGTGCTGGGACCGTGCTCCCGGAGATCGGCCAGCACTTTC
>JBKPNA010000033.1:0-3549 GCA_046765695.1 Actinomycetota bacterium
TGTGGTCGGGGCTGGAGTCCGGGGTCGAGCCGTAGGTCTGGCTGTAGTCCCGGTGGGGGAAGTTCACCCCCATCAAGCGGAACGCGACCGACTTGAATCCGTACGCCCGGCCGAACGCCTGGAGCAGTTCCTCGCCGAAAACCTTCGAGATCCCGTAGGAGTCCTCCGGTCGCAGCGGGTGGGCCTCGTCGATCGGCAGGTAGTCGACCTCGAACGGACGATCACTGATACGGTTGCCGATGCCAAGGGTGTAGAACGTTGAGGCGAACACCACCTGTTCGACGGTGCCCAGGCGCCGCGCCGCATCGAGCAGGTAGTAGGTCCCCATGGTGTTAACCCGCATGGTCTGGTCCTCGGGTGCCTGCTGCCGTTGCAGCCACCGGGGACGGTTAACCAACTCCGTCGGGGCGGGCAGCGCGCCGAGGTGGACGATGACCTCAGCGTTGGAATAGGCCAGCGCTCGCAGGCAGTCCTCCAAGGAGGTCAGGTCTCCTCTGACGAACGGGGCCGGGTTCTCGGTTTCCGGCTGCGGGACGACGTCGAATTCCGTGACGTTGTGGCCCGCCTCCTGCAGTCGTGGTGAGACGTACCGGCCTAGTCGCCCGCTGGCACCGGTGAGCAGTACGTTGGCCATGCTTCTTCTTGGCTCCCCGTGGTCGCTAGTTGCGTAGATATGCTGGGCAGGGGCTGATCAGCGGGTGGCGCCACCCGACTGGATCAGTTCGCGGAGGTAGCTGACTCCGTGCTCGAGCAGGTTGCGCTTGAGCTCCTCGGCGAAGTCAGCGCCGTTGTCGAAGGTCTCCCAGCCGGCTTCCACAATCAGGTGCAGCCCTTCGGCCTTAGGACTGCGGTCGGCTAGCAGCCGCAAGGCGCGCGGGAAGTCCACGTGTCCCTCACCCAGGCGGCAGCCGCGCGGGATGATGGGGATCAGCCCCGACATCGGGCTCGGGTCCATCTTCATGTCCTTCATGTGGGTTGTGAAGGCGAACTCGGCGAGCGCTTCGATGTCGTCGTTCGGATCGCAGAACACGGTGAAGCCGTTGGCGGTGTCGAGCGCGCAACCAACGATTTCGGAGCCGACGTCGCGGAGGACCTGGGCCACCTCCCGGCCGGTGAAGTCGCAGTGGTTCTCGATGGCGATCGGCATGCCAACGTCCTCGGCGACCTTGCTGGCCGCTCGCAGACAGTCGGCCACGTGGCTGAGCTGCTGATCGAGGTTTCGTTCCCGGGCGAACCGGGTGGTCGGCAGAGTCAGCTGGCCGTAACCGGCGCGGACGACGGTTTCCCCTGCCTCTTGTGCCTCGACGAGCTGCTGACGCAGTTCGTCCGCGCTCGACCCGGGTGTCGTGCCCAGGGGGACGAAGATGGCCCGCGCGTTACCCTCCAGTTCGATCCCGAGTTCCTCGGCGTGGTCCCGCAGCGCCAGCCGCGCCTCCCGGCTCGACGGGAGCCGCAACGGCTGGAGGACCGTGCAGCCCAGCTCGGCAGAGCGGCGCAGCTGGTACTCCGCCGCTTCGTCCTGGGGGACGTCCTTCGGCACGGGGTACATGCCGCCGGTGAACCCGACCTTCATCGTGCGGATCCGCGCGTCGATATCCTTTTCGATCTGGGTTGCTGTCATGGTCTCTCCTTCTCGGCGGGTGATGGAATGCGAGTGGTGTTATCAGCTGACGGCGATGGGGTCGATCATTGATCCGGTCGCGCCTTTGATCTTGAGCGGCAGAGCGACGAACAAGAACTCGTAGATCTGGTCTGCGGCAAGTACCTCGAGGAACAGACCTTCCATCAGGTAGATGCCGTGGTCGATCAGCAGCCGCGTGTGCACCGGCTGCGGATTGGACGGCTGACCCGGGTCTGGTGGCGGCTGGACCTCATAGGTCTCGGTGTCCGATCCGGTGGCGTGGACACCGCACTCGATCAGCCATTCCGCGACGCTGACGTCTGGGCCGGCTCCGCGGTGGGCGGCAAGGGCGGCCTCGTCGGGCCAGTGCCGCAGATACCCGGTGCGGATGAGCACGACATCGCCCGGACCAGGCGCGGCGATCCCGAAGGCCGACCCGATGCGCTGCAGCTCGTCAGCGGTCACCGGCTCCCCGCGACCCAGCGAATCGCAGCCACGGAAACGCGGCACGTCGTAGAGCACCCCGCGGGTCCAGATCGGGTCGAACTCGCTGGCGTCACCCTTCAGCGGACCGAAGTCGCCCAGATCGTGCTGGGCCGAGCCGCCGAACCAGCGGTCGTTCTCACCGATGGTCATGTGCGCATGGGCATCGATGTGCGCTCCAGTGTGGGTGGTTCCCGACACGACTTCGGCGACATATCCGAGCCCTGCGTCGTTGGAACCGGGCCAGGCCCGGGTACCGGCGGCACGCATTCCCTGCGGCGTCCGATAGGACATGACCGTGAACTGAGGATGCCCACCGAACAGAGGCATTCCCGGGAAGCGGGTCAGGGCGAGGGAATGGATGCGCCCGGTCTTGACCTGTCCCAGAGCAGCGAGCACCCGGCTACCGTCGTGCCGGGCTCCTGGCTGCTTCTCGCCGCTCGGCGAGGGCGCCACGGCTACTGCGTCGCGGGACTGCCTCACGTTGGCTTCTCCTTCGTCGATGCCGGGATTGGGTTGGGGGGGTTCTCGGTCCGCTACACCACGATCATTCCGCCGTCCACGTAGATCGCCTGGCCGGTGATGTAGCTGGATTCGTCGGACGCCAGGAAGGCGATGATGCTCGCGACCTCCTCCGGCTGACCGACCCGGCCCTGCGGGATCTTGCCGAGGACGGCCTCGAGGATTTCGGGATCCTCCGTCACCCAGCGGGTCATGTCGGTCTCGATGACGCCGGGGTGCACGCAGTTGACCCTGATCCGGTGCTCGGCGAGCTCGACCGCGAGATTGCGGGTCAGGGCCTCGACGCCCCGCTTCGTCGGGGCGTAGTGCGTCCGTCCTGGCAGCGACAGCCCGGCCTGGATCGATCCCAAGTTCACGATGGCTCCAGCACGGTTGCTGTTGAGAAGCTTGCGGGCGAAGACCTGCGAGCACAGCCAGGTCCCACGGAGGTTCACGTCGGTGACGCGCGTCCACTGGTCGTCGGTGAGCTCCAGCAGCCCGACAATGGTTTCGATGCCGGCGTTGTTGACCAGGATGTCGAGGGGGCCGAGTTCGTCCCAGGCACGCGCGAACACGGCCTCGACGTCGCTACGTCGTGAGACGTCGCCCAGCACGGCAACCGATCGGCGTCCTGCCGCGCAGATCTCCTCCGCCACCGACGTGACCTGGTCGTCGATGTCGTTGACCGCGACGTCAGCACCCTGCCGCGCCAAGGCCCGAGCGACCGCGAGTCCGATTCCTCGGGCCGCTCCGGTCACCAGCGCGGTCTTGCCTTCCAGGCTCACGAGTTGACAGCTCCTTCGTTGTGTCGCTCCGGTGGTTGCGTGCGGTGGGCTGTTTCGGCCAGCTGCTCGTAGAGCAGGACTGCCGAAGAGAAGTCCTTGTCTGCCCAGCCCATGCCGCAGGTTGCGCGCAGTAGCTCGTGCGTCAGCGCGGTGGTTGGC
>JBKPNA010000034.1:0-9224 GCA_046765695.1 Actinomycetota bacterium
GAGCCGGAGGTCGACCCCGGCGACGCCGCCCAGCATGCCGCGGTGGTGGCCACCGGCCGATCGGACTTCCCCAACCAGATCAACAACGTGCTGGCCTTTCCCGGCGTGTTCCGGGGACTGCTCGACGCCCACTCGGCCGAGATCACCGAGCCGATGCTGCTGGCCGCCGCCCGCGCACTGGCCGCGGTGGTCACGGATGAGGAGCTCAACGCCGCGTACATCACGCCGAGCGTGTTCCATGCCGACGTGCACCACGCGGTCGCCACCGCCGTACGCCGGGCCGCGGGTGGACCGGCCGAACTGCCGACCGACACCGAAGTGCCCGCCTGACCGCGATGTCGCCTTCGGCTCCGGTGGACCGGTGGTCCAGCGCATGGCCCGCGGTGGCGGTTGCCGCCGGCCTTTCCGTGGCCGTGCAGCTGTGGGGTCTGTACGTGCCGCATCCGCCGGCCGGTGCGGACTGGTTTCCAGGCGCCGACAAGGTGCAGCATGCCCTCGCGTTCGGCCTGCCGGTGGCGTTGATCATGCTGGCCGACACGTTGCGCCGGCGTAGCCGCGGCCTGCCGCCGAGGGCTCGAGTCCTGGTGGTCGGGATCTGGGTCTTCGCCGCACACGCCGTGGTCAGCGAGCTGATCCAGGGAGCGTTCTACGCCGATCGGTATGGCGACCCGCTCGACCTGCTCGCGGACTGGAGCGGCATCACGATCGCTGCGATGCTGACCGCACTCGGCATCGGCCTGCGTCGGCACGACAGCGCCGGACGTACCAAGGTGCCCGGACGTGGTTGAACGAGAGCCCGTGCCGGGTGACGTCCTGGTCGCAAGCATCCTGCTCGCGGACGGTATCTTCAACCGCACCGTCGTACTGGTCCTCGACTACGACGAGGACGGTGCACTCGGCGTGATCTTGAACGAGGTGTCCCAGACCCGGCTCGACGCCGTCCTGCCGGACTGGGTGAGCGTCGTGTCGAAGCCCCAGCTGCTGTTCCACGGCGGTCCGGTTTCACCCAACGGGGCGATCTGCCTCGCCAGTGTGGCCGCCGCCGACGAGGAACCGCCGGGCTGGCGAAGGCTGTTCGACTCGGCGCACCGGCAGAGCGGAGGACATCTCAGCGTGGGACTGCTCCACCTGGATACGCCGATCGAGATCGTGACCGGCGCGTACCGGGACCTGCGGATCTTCGCCGGCTACTCCGGCTGGGCGGCCGGCCAGCTGCAGGCGGAGATCGCCGAGGGCATGTGGCACGTCCTCAAGGCGGACTACACCGACATCTTCGGCGGCGAGCCACTCGACCTGTGGCGCCGGGTGCTGCGCCGGCAGCAGAGCGCGCTGGCACTGTTCTCCACCTGGGTGGAGGACCCCGACGTGAACTGAGGTCTGGCCTCAGCGGTGCCCCTGCCGCATCCGAGCGACGTAGGTCTTGCCGTTGATGACGTCGCTGATGTGGTCCTCGCAGTAGGACTTACCGCTCCACATGAACTGCGCGGGCAAGCCGCACACCACGATGCCCGAATCCCTCAGCCAGTAGTAAACGCACCTCACCTGATCTCCCAGCTCCGCTGGCATCGACGAAGCCCCCTGCCTCCAGCTGATGCAGCCCTCTCCTCTTAATCGGCCGTACCCGGCTGATTGTGACAGTGCCCGTCATCGTTTCGCAGACAATTTGCAGCGTTTTCCCATGGCGCGTTGCAGGTTGACCTCACAGCTGGCCGGCCTTCTTCAAGGACAGGTAGTGGTCGGCAAGCTGAGGGGCGAAGGTCTCCGGGGGAGCCTGGATCACCGTCAGGCCCAGGTTGCGCAGCGTACGAACGGTGCCAGCCCTGCGCATCCGGTCCACCTCGGCGGCGGCCGCGGCGTACACCGCGGCAACGTCGTCCCGGCCGGCCGCGAGCTCGTCGACCCGGGGATCGGAGACGGCGGCGAGAACGATCTTGTGCTTGCGGCGCAGCGGTCCCAGCACGGGAATCAGGCCCTCGGTTATCGCCGCCGCGTCCAGGCCGGTGAGGATCACGATCAAGGACCGCTGGCTGACCCGGGTGGCGATCTCGGTGACCAGCTCGCGGTGGTCGGTCTCCACCAGAACCGGTTCGATGGTGGCCATCGCGTTCACGAACGCCGGCAGGATCTCGGCGGCCGAGGCACGCAGCACGCTGGCCCGGACGTCCCGATCGGCCACCAGCAGGTCGACCCGGTCCCCGGCCCGGGAGGCCAGCGCGGCCAGCAGCAGGGCGGCGTCCATCGCATGGTCCAGCTTGGGCTGGTCGCCGACCCGGCCGGCGGAGGTCCGTCCGGAGTCGATCACGATCAGCACATGCCGGTCCCGCTCGGGTCGCCAGGTCCGGACCACCACCGTGCTGGCCCGGGCAGTGCCGCGCCAGTCGATCGACCGCACGTCGTCGCCGGGCACGTACTCCCGCAGACTGTCGAACTCCGTGCCCTGCCCGCGCTGCAGGATGGTCGCCCGGCCGTCCAGCTCTCGCAGCCGAGCCAGCCGGCTGGGCAGATGCTTGCGGGCGGAGAACGGCGGCAGCGCACGGATGGTCCACGGTGCCTCGTGCTGCGCCTGCCGGCCGGCGACGCGGAGTGGACCCAGCGTCCGGATGACCACGGGGCCGGCCCGCCGGTCGCCACGGCGAGTGGGCTGCAGGGTCAGCTCGAGCCGGCGCCGTTGCCGCGCCGGGATCCGGACCCGTTGGACACCGTTACGCGCCCCCGCGGACGGTGTCCAGGAGTCGCGGACCGTGCTGACCAGGTCCCGCCGGCCGAGATTGGTGAGCAGCAGCTCGGTGCGGGCCTGTTCACCGAGCCGGACGGACGTGTCCCCGTCCCGGCGAACGCGCACCTTGGCCGGCGAGGCGCCCAGAACGAGGTCGAGCACGATCAGCCCGACCAGCACCGCGGTCGCTCCCAGGACGGCCCACCACGACCCGAGGACCGCCACCACCACGACGGCAGCGGCCGCCAGCGCCCCGGCCCGCCAGGTCAGGATCACGGCCCTCCGCCACAGAACCGGTCACAGACGACAGCTCTCGCGGGCCAAAGGGTGTCGTCTGTGACCGGTTTCGGGAGCAGGAGGATGGGCATCCAGGTCACCGCGGTACGGGCACCGTGGCCAGGATCGACTCGATCACTGCATCGGCGGTGACCCCCTCCAGCTCGGCCTCCGGCCGCAGGGTGATCCGGTGCCGGAGGGTCGGAAAAGCCAGCGCCTTGATGTCGTCGGGCGAGACGTACTCCCGGCCAGACAGCCACGCCCAGGCCCGGGCGGTGCGCAGGATCGCAGTCGCCCCGCGCGGCGAGACGCCGATCTGCAGCGACGGCGAGAGGCGGGTGGCCCGGACCACATCGACGATGTACGCCAGCACCTGCGGGTGGATGATCACGGCGCTCAGCTCCCGGCGCGCCCGCTCCAGGTCCTCGGGGCCGGCCACCGGCAGCAGCCCGGCGGCGTCGAGGTCGCGCGGGTCGAAGCCGTGAGCGTGCCGGTTCAGCACCTCGATCTCAGCATCCCGCTCCGGCAGCTCGATCCTGATCTTCATCAGGAACCGGTCCAGCTGAGCCTCCGGCAGCGGATAGGTCCCCTCGTACTCGAGCGGGTTCTGCGTCGCGGCCACGATGAACGGCTCCGGCAGCGGGCGCGGCGTGCCGTCGACCGAGACCTGGCGTTCCTCCATGGCCTCCAGCAGCGCGGCCTGGGTCTTGGGCGGGGTCCGGTTGATCTCGTCGGCCAGCAGCAGGTTGGTGAACACCGGGCCTTCGCGGAACGTGAACTGGGTGGTTCGCGCGTCGTAGACCAGGGAGCCGGTGATGTCGCCGGGCATCAGGTCGGGGGTGAACTGGACCCGCTTGGTGTCGATCCGCAGGGCCTTGGCGAGGCTGCGCACCAGCAGCGTCTTGGCCGTCCCGGGTACCCCCTCCAGCAGCACGTGGCCCCGGCAGATCAAGGCGATCACCAATGACGTCACCGCGGCGTCCTGACCAACGACGGCCTTGCCCACCTCGTGGCGCAGTGCGCCGAGCGCCGTCCGGGCTGGCGACTGCGTGGTGTAGGTGCTGGTCACAGTTGGCGAGCCTCCTGCTCGAGTCGGTCAAGGTACCTGGCCAGATTGACCAGGTCATCATCGCTGCGGGGTACGGCGCCGAACAGCAATCGGCGGACCTCGGCCGGGTCGCGTCCGATCCTGTTCGCCACGGCATCACTCAGGGCCGCCGGGTCGGTTGCGTGGCCGAACGCCGTGCTGAGCCGACCAACGGTGCCAGCTCGCAACGCTTCCGCCGCTCGATCCCGGGCGCTGAGCCGGGAATAGAGCCGGCCGTGGCCTTCGACGGTCTCGGCCGCGCGTACCCGCACCGGGAGCGGCTCGGTCAGGATGGGTCCCAGGCGGCGGCCCCGCCAGATCGCCACCACCACGAAGGCCAGCGCGCACTGCACCACGGCGATCTCCCACCACGGGGGAAGCAGCGAAGGGGTCCGGGTCGCCTGCGATGACGACTCGGGCTGGGCCATCAGCCAGGTGATCTGTGGCCGGGCCCCGAAGACGTTCAGGGCGAACGCCGCATTGCCGTCGTCCGCCAACTCGGAGTTGCTCACCGCACCGCCCACCAGCTCAACCGGCACGCCGTCCGCACTTGCCGCCCGGAGATAGACATGTCCACCCCCTGCCGGATAGCAGGCGAACTGGGCCGGCCGGGTGGCGGCGTAGCTGGTCCGCGGCGTCTTGACGGTGATGGTTCCGGCCCGCTGCGCGGCGTCGACCGGGCAGCTCGGGGACAGCGAGCCACGCACCGCGGGGCGACCGGAGGCCCGTACGCCGAACCGGGCGAGCGCAGGGGTGTCAGGGCGAAGCAGGATCACTCCGCCCCATCCGGCGGTGAGCAGCCGGCGGGCGGATGCCTCCGGCAGCCGGCCGGCGTTGGCCACGACCAGGGTCCGGTCCGGACTTGCAGCTGCCGTGGCCGCATCCATGCGGCTGGTCGTGCTGATCCGAACGCCCTCGGCAGCAAGCAGTACGCCGAGGGCACCGGTCCCTCCGGGAGTGCTGGACCGCGGGTCGTCGGCCTGCTGCCTGCCGGCCCTGCCGAGGACGACCAGGATTGCCAGCACGACCACGGCTGACACGAGGGCTATCCCGGCCACCCAGCGGATCCGTCGGCTCTTGGTCACCTCCATTTGTGCGCTCATCGAGTCGCCACCGGGTCCTCGGCGGTGAGGTCGGCCTGGGCCGCGGCGACCGTCACCTGCTCATCGACGGCGACCATCTGCTGGTACGCCACCGCGTCGGCGGGGCGGTCCCCGTAGACCACGGCGTTGAAGCTTTCGGCGCCGGCCTGCAGCGCCTCCCGGCAGGTCGGCAGCACCCGGGAGGCACGGTATGCGGCCTCCCAGGCGGTGCGCGCCGGCCGGATGTCGAGGATGGCCTGGGTTTCCAGCTCGCGGACCACGGCGCGGAACCGGTCCCGGACCGCGGCCGGCCAGTCACCCTGGGCCGCCTGCTGCTCGGCCAAGACGCGGTAGTCGGCGGCCGGCCGGGTCGCGTCGGCGGCCACGGCTGCGTCGCGGCGGTGTGGTCGCCAGCGGGGCAGCCCGACCCGCCAGACCACCAGGGCGATCGCAACCAGCAGGATGGCTACCGCCAGCAGGAACCCCCAGTTGACCCCGCCTCCGGACTGCCGCTGCGTCATGATCCGGATCAGCACGTCGACGATCCCCCCGACCCACCGGTCGGCCCGCTCCGCCAGCTCCACCAGCCACTCCGGGGTGCCACCGTATTTGGCCTTCGCCAGCTCCTCGGCGGCCCGGCGCCGAGCCTCCTCCCGCCCGATCCGGATCGGAACCTCGAGCGGCAGCAACAGGGGGTTCACGACGGTCCGGGGACCGGCGGCGTGGGAGTCGGCACGAAGTAGGTCGGCGGGGGAGGCGCGGACGGCTGGGGGATGGGGACGCAGTCGAACCTCATCGCCAGGTCCAGGCCCTCCCGCCGCATCCGCAGATCCAGGTACACCAGGGTCTGCACGGCGGCGACGTAGGCGAGCAGCGCGGACATCGCCACCAGCACCGAGAAGGCGATCACCCCGAAGATGGTCCAGCCGGCGCTGAGCACGGCCGCGACGTCGGCATTCACCGAATGGGCGTACAGGGCGATCATCACCAGCAGGCCGCCGCAGACCAGGGTGACCACGGCCAGGCAGACCAGCACCAGGCCGCCGTAGATCAGTCCGACGCGCACGACGTTGCGTCGGCCGATTAGCCGGACCGAGCGCTCGAAGGCGGTCACCGGATTTGTCGGTTTGGCAGGTTTGCCGATCCAGCCGGGCGCGTTCTTGCTCTCGGTGGCCAGGGCCGGGACGGTTAGTGAGAGGAAGCCGTAGAGCACCACGGCGACGGCGTACGTCCCGACGGTGAGCACGACCAGCCCGATCGCCGCCAGGTTCTCGTCCTGTACTCCGGCCAGGAGCGCGCCGATGCCCACCGCGTAATAGAGCAGGGTCAGAGCGGTCTGGACCACGCTGACCGCCACGCCTTGCAGCAGGGAAAGCCCCAGCACCGGCCAGAACATGGGCAGCGACGCGCGCCAGGTGGCCTTCGTCGTCGCCGGGGCAAAGCCCTCACCGAGCACGGTCTGCAGGCTCACCCGGGACAGGATGGCGGTCAGCCAGACCAGGAACTGCTGCAGCACCAGCAGGCCTAGCAGCCCCATCAGCACGATCAGGACGATCTGGGCCGACCGGGACGTGGTGTTGCCGAGCAGTACCCAGAGGCCCACGCCGGCCAGCACGTACGCGGCGGTGCCGCCGGCCACCACCAGCGGCAGGCCGATCATCAACCGGATGTTGCGGCGCACGATCAGGAAGCCGCCGTCCAGGATCTCCCCGATCGTCAGCGGCCGAAGGGGGATCAGGGCGGTCCGCGCGGCGTCCAGGACCGCCGGCCGGCGGGGCCTGCTCAGCAGCGGATGCAGGGCGGGCACCGCGACAGTCTGACACCTGATGGTGCTGCTAAACCCAGATCTGCACCCCTTCGTTAGATCTGCACCACCTGCAAGCGGTGCAGACCGAAGTAAGGGTGCAGACGAGTTCCGGGAGCTGCTGCATCCGCCGGATGCGGCCTACGGCAGCATCGCCTTGAGGATCACCAACGACTGCTTCGTCGGCTTTCCGTCGCGTTCCACCAGCAGCGTCGCCTGCAGCGGACCGTGGCCGTTCGGGGAGACATCGATCTTCAGCTCGCTGCCGGGTGGCAACTGGGCGGGCACCGTCGGGTTCGGCGTGAAGCTGAAACCGCTGCCGGAGAGCGACACGCGGCTCACCGTGACGGCTGTCGTCCCATCCGAGCGGAAGACCAGGGTGGCCTTGGACGAGGTGGTCGCGGGACCGAAGTCGTAGATCTCGTTCGGCTCGGTGAGGTGTGGTCCGGCGGCGCGACCGATCACGCCCAACACGACGGTCGGACGTTTGGGGTCGTCACTGCGGATCTCCAGCTCGCTCGCGGAGACCAGGCCGGCAATCTGTTCGGCGCGGAACTCGCAAGGGACCTCGATTTCCGCTCCCGGCTGCAGCGTGGCGGGCAGTGTCGAGGGGATGACGATCGAGAACTGTCCGCTGTGACTGACCGGTTGGGGGACCGTCAGCGGCGCGTCTCCCAGGTTGCGGATCCAGAAGGATGCATGACCCAGCTGTCCCGGGGCTGCGGCGCCGAAGTCCAAGCTCTGCAGTTCCGGCTCCCGGATCGGGAAGGGCCGGCGCGGCTGGCTGGCCAGGAAGATCTGGGGTGCGGTGGCCGACCCGGTGACGGGAATCTCGTACCGCTTGGTGAACCAGGTGCCGCGCTGCCCGGTCCGGCTCCGCAGCTCGACCGCGAGCTTGGCGTTGGCCGCGCCCCGCTGGCTCGGGTTGAAACTGACCCAGATCTGGGCGCTGTTGCCGGGGTCGAGGAGCCCGGACACGCCGACCGGTGGGATCGCGAACTGGCCGACCGGCTGCTGATCGACAAACCCCAGCGTGTTGAACTCGGCCTCGGCGTCGCCGACATTGCTGATGGTCAGGTACTGGCCGGTGCTCGACCCCACCAGCGACGACCCGAACGCGATGGGGTTGGGGCTGAAGCTCAGCTCGCCATGGGCTCCGAGTGGGACCACCTGGGTGGCCAGCGGGACCCGCAGCCTTGGTGCAACCGGGTCGTCGCAATCGACGGCGACGATGCCGGTGATGGGACCCGGCCGTACGCCGGTGAAGGTGACCGGCACCCGCTTCAGCTGACCCGGGGGCACGACAAGCGGTAGCGATGCCGTCGGAGTGAAGCTTGCCTGACCTCCACCTGCGTCGACGCTGAAGCTGATGCTCGTCACGGTGCGTGCGGCCAGGCCGGTCTGATTCCAGAGCAGTAGCTCGATGGCGGCACTGTTGTTTTCAAGGATCGGGCTCGGGTCCCAGCTGTGGATCAGCGCCGGCTGGCTGTCGGCGATCACGAGCTTGCCCGCCCAGTACGGCGTGCCGCCGTCGGGGATCTGCCGGAGGCCACCGACCGGGACAGGTGTCGTCGGCGGCAATGTCATCGCCGCCTTTGCGGCAGCAGAGAGGAGATACCGCCGCTTGCCGTCCACGAACCAGTCACCGGCGGTCTCGATGGTGTCGCCGGCGGCGGCAGCCTCCGCCACAACGGTCCCCGCAACCGGGATCTTCGGCAGGAACTCCGCGGTTCGAGCGGGGACGGTGAGGCCCGGAACCGCCGGCGCCACGGCACCGATCCGGCCGGCTGAAGCGGCGAACACCGCGCCGGCCTGGACGACGAACAGCGACGCCAGATCCCCTTGCTGGTCGAAGACCTTGCCGGAGGGCACGTATGCAGAGGGATCGACCTTCGGTGTGGTGTCGGCCACCGTCTTGAACTCCTGCCACGGATCCCTCACGAACGGCACGAGGCTGGAACCCTCCTCCCAGCCTTGGAACCACAATGTGGCCAGGTTGGGGAGGGCGACGTTCGACGCCGCCCGGGCCTCCACCAGCTTTCGGATCAGCCACTTGCGGAAGCGGAACTCCTGGAGCATGGTGTGCGCACCAGGCTCGTTGGGGTTGGTCCACGTATACGAGAGCCGATGAGTCTCCTCACGGATCCTGGTGATGGCATCGCTCAACGCCACACTTGCCCGGCGCTGGGACTCGGTCAGTGCAGTCATCACGTCGGCAGCTCTCATGAACCCGTACGCCATGCTGATCCGGACCAGCCC
>JBKPNA010000035.1:0-20756 GCA_046765695.1 Actinomycetota bacterium
AACACCGGATTATATTCGTCGGCAGCGTCAGATGTGTATAAGAGACAGTAATCGCTGTGTCGCGGGTTCGAGTCCCGCTCCCGCTACCAGCACCACCCGAAGAGTCAAGGACAAGGAACATGGCCAAGACCACCGATGTGCGGCCGAAGATTACCCTTGCGTGCACCGGCTGCCAGGAGCGGAACTACATCACCAAGAAGAACCGGCGCAACGACCCGGATCGTCTCGAGCTGAAGAAGTTCTGCCCCCGCTGCCGTACTCACACATCCCACCGCGAGACCCGCTGACTCCGCCGCAGACCGACGTCCCGGTCATCGGTCTGGCCCACGGCAGCCGGCACGCTGAGGGTGGAGCGGCGATCGAACGGCTGATGGCCGCCGTCGGCGAGGCGGCGGGCATTCCGGCAACGTACGCCTACCTCGACCTTGCCCACCCCGACCTGGACACGGCCGCGGGCACGCTCGCGGCGGCCGGCCACTCCCGGGCCGTCGTGGTACCCCTGCTGTTTACCGTCGCCTTCCACGCGACCATCGACGTGCCGCAGACGGTACGGGCGGCCGCGGAGGCCTCGGGCGTCGAACTGACGGTCGCCGACATCCTCGGCACCGGCAACGACATCGCCGAGCTGCTGACCGCCTACCTGGCCGATGAGGGCGTGCCACGCGAGGCCTCGGTGCTGCTCTACGCCGTCGGCTCGTCCAACGCCGCGGCCAACGCCGCCGTTGCCGATTTGGCGGCCCGCCTGGAGGCCGCCCGGTCCCATGCGGGGGGCAGCCCGCCGGTGTGCGCCGCATTCGCCACCAGTTCGCCCAGCCCTGCCGAGGTTCTCGACCAGCTTCGCGATCAGGTGGCAGTGCTGCCCCTGTTCCTTGCCAATGGGCTGCTGCTCGATCCGGTTCGCGGCTTGGCCGCAGAGCTCGGCTGGAAAATGCTCGAGCCTCTGGGCGAGCGAGTACTGGAGATCGTGCTCGACCGCTACAACGCGGCTTTGCACGAACCGGCCGATAGGTTTGACCCGTGATCACCGAGGAGCACGCCGGCCGGCGATACCCGCCAACCGCGCCGTACGAGGTCTCCGCGGCGAAGATCGCGGAGTTCGCCGAGGCCCTTGGAGACGACAACCCGCACTACTGGGGCGAGGAGGCGGTTGCCCCGCCGACCTTCGCCGCGGTGGTGGCAGCGCCGGCCTGGCAGCAGATGTTCGACGACCCGGAACTGGAGTTGGCCCTGCGGCAGATCGTGCACGGCGACCAGCGTTTCGACTACACCGCACCGCTGCGGGCGGGCGACGTGGTGCAGGCGACGCTGACCATCGACAGGGTCCGGGTCCGCGGCGGCTCGGAGATCATCTCCTGCGTCGTGGCGATCGCCGACCTGGTGGGCAGCGAGCGGTGCACGGCTTCGGCCACCTTCGTGCACTCCCGGACGGCCGCCGCATGACCGCGCCAACCCGGGCGGCGCTGCAGCCCGGCACTGTGCTGGGCACGTTGACGGTTCGCGTGACCCGAGGGCACCTGGTCCGCTACGCCGGCGCGGCAGGGGACTTCAACCCGATCCACTACTCCGACCACTTCGCGACCGCCCTCGGGCTTCCCGGAGTCATCGCCCACGGCATGCTCACCATGGGCATCGCGCTGCGCGTGGTGACCGACTGGGTCGGCGATCCAGCAGCGGTGACCGCGTACGCGGCCCGGTTCACCCGGCCCGTGGTCGTGCCGGACGACGCCGACGGGGCCGAACTGAACGTCACCGCCACCGTGCTCACCGTCGACGGACCGAAGGTCAGCGTGTCCATCGAGGCGACCTGCGGGGGAGAGAAGGTGCTGGGGGCGGCGCGGGCCGAGCTGGACCTCGGGTCCGCCCACCGGTGAGCGGAACCTCGCGGGCCGCCGCAGTGTCCCTGGCCGACTTCACGACGCTGCGGGTGGGTGGTCCGGCCGCACGGATGATCACCGTCTGCTCCGAGGCCGAGCTGGTCTCAGTGCTGACCGAGCTGGATGCGGCCGGGGAGCCGGTGCTGATCCTCGGCGGCGGCTCCAACCTGCTGATCGGCGACGACGGCTTCGCCGGCACCGTGGTCAAGATCGACATCCGCGGCATCGGGACCGACCTCGCGGCCTGCTCCGGGGCGGTGATCACGGTCGCGGCGGGCGAGCCCTGGGAGGAGCTGGTGGGGCACACCGTGGCCCAGGGCTGGAGCGGGCTGGAAGCGCTGTCCGGCATCCCCGGCCTGACCGGTGCCACGCCGATTCAGAACGTGGGGGCGTACGGGGCCGAGGTGAGCGATGTCATCTCCCAGGTCCGGACCCTGGACCGGGAGACCGGGCACATCCGGACCTTTTTTCCGGTCGAGTGCGGTTTCGGCTACCGCACGTCGCGGTTCAAGCACCCGACCGGTGCGGACTGGCCCGGCCGTTACATCGTGCTCTCCGTCACCTTCCAGCTCCGCCTCGGCTCCCTGTCGGCCCCCGTCCGCTACCCCGAGCTCGCCCGGACCCTCGGCGTCAACGCGGCGGAGCGTGCGCCGGCCGCCGACGTCCGCGCCGCGGTCCTCGAGCTGCGCCGCCGGAAGGGAATGGTGCTGGTCGAGCACGATCACGACACCTGGAGCGCCGGGTCGTTCTTCACCAACCCGATCCTGCCTGCGGGTCAGGCGGCGAACCTGCCGGCTGATGCCCCGCGGTTCTCCCAGCCGGATGGGCGGGTCAAGACCAGCGCAGCATGGCTGATCGAGGCAGCCGGATTTGGGAAGGGCTACGGCACCGGCCCCGCCCGGCTGTCCGGAAAGCACACCCTTGCCCTGACCAACCGTGGACACGCCCGGGCCGCGGACGTGCTGAGACTCGCTCGGGAGGTGCAGTCAGGAGTACGCGCGCGCTTTGGTATCACATTGGTTCCCGAACCGATTCTCGTGGGGTGTGAGTTGTGAGCCTTGCTCCGTTCGTCGTCTGGGCCCCGTTGCCGGCCACCGTCGACTTGACGATCAAGCCAGTAGGTGCCGCGGAGGCGAGGACGGTCGCCATGGAGCGGGACGACGAGGGATGGTGGCGCCCGGTCGAGCCGCTGCCGGACAGCGGGGTCGCTGAGTCCGACTACGGGTTCCGGCTGAACGGTGCCGAGACCGTGCTGCCGGACCCGCGGTCCCGCCGCCAACCCGACGGTGTCCACGGCTGGTCGCGCACTTTCGATCCGGACCGCTTCGACTGGACCGACGAAACCTGGACCGGCCGGCAGCTGGCGGGCGGGGTGATCTACGAGCTGCATGTCGGCACGTTCACCCCGGAGGGCACGCTGACCGCCGCGATCGATCGGCTGGACCACCTCGTCCGGCTGGGCGTCGACTTCGTGGAGCTGATGCCGGTGAACGCGTTCAACGGCACCCACAACTGGGGCTACGACGGCGTCTGTTGGTACGCCGTGCACGAGGGATATGGCGGCCCGCTGGCGTACCAGCAGTTCGTTGACGCCTGCCACGCCCGCGGGCTCGCGGTGATCCAGGACGTCGTGTACAACCACCTCGGACCGAGCGGGAACTACCTGCCTCAGTTCGGCCCCTATCTCAGCAGCGGCGGAAGCGTCTGGGGTTCCTCGCTCAACCTGGACGGTGAGAACTCCGACGAGGTGCGTACCTACATCATCGACAACGCCCTGATGTTCCTCACCGATTACCACGTCGACGGCCTCCGGCTGGACGCGGTGCACGCGCTGCACGACAGCCGCGCCGTGCACATTCTCGAGGAGCTGAACATCGAGGTCTCGGCGCGCAGTGCGTTCCTTGGCCGGCCGCTGCCGCTGATCGCCGAGTCGGATCTCAACGACCCACGGCTGATCACTGCCCGGGAGGGCGGCGGCTACGGGCTGACCGCGCAGTGGAGCGACGACTTCCATCACGCGCTGTACGTCAGCCTGACCCACGACACCAGCGGCTACTACGCCGACTTCGACTCCATGGAGGCGCTGGGCAAGGTCTTCACCGACGGGTTCTTCCACACGGGCACCAGGTCGAGCTTCCGGCAGCGCAGCCACGGGCACCCGATCGACACCTTCCGTACGCCGACCTGGCGGCTGGTGGTCTACTCCGACAACCACGATCAGATCGGCAACAGGGCGGCGGGCGAGCGGCTGTCGGCGAAGATCAGCCCGGCGCAGCAGGGACTGGCGGCGCTGGTCACGCTGCTCAGCCCGTTCACGCCGATGATCTTCATGGGGGAGGAGTGGGGTGCGACCACCCCGTGGCAGTTCTTCAGCTCGCACCCCGAGCCGGAGCTCGCCGAGGCGATCCGGCAGGGCCGGCTCGCCGAGTTCGCCCAGATGGACTGGGACGTCAGCGCTGTACCGGACCCCCAGGACCCGGCGACGTTCGCCGCCTCCAAGCTGGACTGGTCCGAGCTGTCCCGGCCGCCACACGCTGAGCTGCTCGACCTGACCAGCCGGCTGCTGCACATCCGCCGCACCTATCCGGACTTCACCGATCCGCGCTTCGACGCCGGCCGCGCCGAATCCGACGACGAGGCGGGCTGGCTGGTGCTGGAGCGAGGCTCGATGATCCTGGTGGTCAACTTCGCCGACCGGCCCAGCACAGTTGCGGTGGGGCGACGGCAGCTGTCCCCGGTGATCGTGCTCGGCGAGGCCGAGGTGGCCGGCGCCGACATCCGCCTTGGCCCGCACAGTGCGCTGGCTGCCCAGTGGCCGCTGCGACCGCGCTGAGGCGGAACCGCAGCTCACTGTTGGGTCGCGACTGGCCGGCCGTGACCAGCATGGTCTGCCAACACTTTTCTGCCTGGTGACCGCCGACAGCGGCCCACTAGACTGCCCGACGGTCTTCCGTCCCCGACTCGAAGTGGATCTGCCCATGCCCCTGTCCGATCTCAGCCGTGAGGAACTTCTCGACCTGCACGCGGAGCAGGTGCGGGCGTACGACGCGCTGGTGGAGCGCGGGCTGAAGCTGGACATGACCCGAGGGAAGCCGTCGCCGGCCCAGCTCGACCTGTCGAATGAGCTGCTCTCACTGCCGGGTGGAGGCAACTACCGGGCGGCGGACGGCACCGACTGCCGCAACTACGGCGGGCTTTACGGGCTGCCCGAGCTGCGGGACATCTTCGCGCCGCTGCTCAACGTCCCGGTCGACCAGCTGATCGCCGGCGACAACGCCAGCCTGTCGATCATGCACGACACTCTCGTGTTCTGCCTGCTCAAGGGGACGGTCGACTCGTACGCGCCCTGGGGTCGGGGGCCGGTGAAGTTCGTCTGCCCGGTGCCCGGCTACGACCGGCACTTCGCGCTCTGCGAACAGTTCGGCATCGAGATGATCCCGGTGCCGCTCGGCCAGCAGGGACCGGACATGGACCAGGTGCGGGAGCTGGTGGCCGAGGATCCCGGCGTCAAGGGCATCTGGGTCGTGCCGACCTACGCCAACCCCAGCGGCGCGGTCTACACCGAGGAGGTCACCCGGGAGCTGCTGGAAATGCCCACGGCTGCGTCCGACTTCCGGATGTTCTGGGACAACGCGTACGCGGTGCACCACCTGACCGAGATCGAGACCCCGGCCATGGATGTGCTGCGGATGGCCGAGACGGCGGGGAACCCCAACCGGCCGTTCCTGTTCGCCTCCACCTCCAAGATCACCTTCGCAGGTGCCGGGGTCTCGTTCTTCGCCAGTTCACCGGCGAACGTGGCGTGGTACGTGATGCATCTCGCGAAGCGGACCATCGGCCCGGACAAGGTCAATCACCTGCGCCACGCCCGATACCTGGGCAGCCCGGAGGGGGTGCGCGAGCTGATGCGCCGGCACCGCGACATCCTGGCACCCAAGTTCGCTCAGGTCTCCGCGATCCTGAGCGACCGGCTTGGCGAACACGGCACCGCAACCTGGACCACCCCCGACGGTGGCTACTTCGTCAGCCTCGACGTGGCCGACGGAACCGCCACCCGGGTGGTTGAGCTTGCTCGGGCCGCAGGCATCGCGATGACACCGGCCGGCGCAGCCTTCCCTTACGGGCGGGACCCGCGCGACCGCAATATCCGGATCGCACCCAGCTTTCCCTCGGCCGAGGACGTGACAACGGCGATCGAGGGCCTGGCGACCTGCGTGCTGCTGGCCGCTACCGAGCAGCTGGTCGGAAAGGCCCGACAGCCCGCGGCCAGGTGAGGGCGGCGGCGGAGCAGGACTCGGCAAGGGCGCAGCGCCAGCAGGGCTGATTTCACCCCCGCCAATGGTTCGACTCTTCCCGCAAACGCCAGTACACTCGACCTCTTGGTGTCAGTCACCGGTATTTTCGTGCGCCCTCGTGGCCGTCCGGAGGTGCCGGTGCGGGCGCCGCGGAGGGCAATAGCTCAACTGGCAGAGCATCGGTCTCCAAAACCGAAGGTTGGGGGTTCAAGTCCCTCTTGCCCTGCAAGGTTGGTCGAACACAGCGAACGGCGGAAGGTCTCAGCGTGGCAAAGCAGGACGAGGTCTCCTCGACCGGTGGGTCGGACGCGGCCGAGCCGTTCGACGCCACAGACGAGCTGACCGCCGACGACGGCCAGGACAAAGCCGAGCTGGACGGTCTCACGTCGGCCGACGGGCGTCAGGAACCGGCTGACAGCACGGACCCTCAGGATGCCGACGAGGCCGAGCCGGTCGATGAGTTCGACGAGATCGTGCGCAACTCCGGTGTCGCCGAGTCGACTGAGGAGTCTCCCGAGGCGGACCCCCCTGGGCCAGCGGTGGACGGCGCTGCCAAGCTGCTGGAGCCGGCCGGCGTCGCCGCGACGTCGGCGCGGGCACGGGCCGAGTCCCGCAGTGGGGCTGCGGCGCGTACGCCCAAGACTGCTGCAACCGCCAAGCGGGACCAGCCGGTCAAGCCCGGCCGGACGACCCCCCTGAAGTTCGTCCGCCAGTCCATCGGGGAGCTGCGCAAGGTCGTCTATCCGACCGGTCAGCAGCTGATCAACTACTTCATCGTGGTGTTGGTTTTCGTGCTGTTCGTGATCGCGTACGTGAGCCTGCTCGACCTGGGCTTCGGCGCCGCGATCTTCCGCATCTTCAGCTGAACCGACACCGACAAGTAACGGAGATACCGACGTGTCCGAAAACTTCTCAGCCGACGAACCGCGACCGCGGGCCGAGCCGGCGGAGAGTGCTGATCCCGACGAGGCGGTGACCGATCGGTCCGAAGCCGCCGACTTCGACATCGACCTGGGCAGCTACACCGCCCGCGAGGAAGAGGTCGACATCGACCTGGACTACTTCGGCGGCGACGCGCAGACCTCGAGGGAGGACGATCTCGATATCGACTTCGGCCAGCCCGAGGCCGAGGAGGAGTCGGAGGACACCGAAGAGGAACCGGACGAGGCGGAGGCCGATGCCGGCAGCGTCGCCCTGGAGGCGTTCCGGACCGAGTTGCGCACCAAGCCGGGAGACTGGTACGTCGTGCACACCTACTCCGGGATGGAGAACCGGGTGCTGCAGAACCTGGAGAACCGGGTGTCCTCGCTGAACATGGAGGACTACATCTACGAGATCATCGTGCCGACCGAGGAGGTCACCGAGATCCGCAACGGCCAACGCAAGCAGGTCAAGCGGACGGTGCTGCCGGGATACGTGCTGGTCCGGATGGACCTGACCGACGAGTCCTGGTCGACGGTGCGGCACACCCCGTCGGTGACCGGCTTCGTCGGGCACTCCAACTCTCCGGTGCCGCTCAGCCTGGACGAGGTCGAGAAGATGCTCGCTCCTGCGGTGATCGCCGCCGCAACGGCCAGCAGCGAGGGCCCGACCCGGCGGAAGAAGAAGGTCGAGGTGGCCGACTTCGCCGTCGGTGACTCGGTGATGGTGGTGGACGGCCCGTTCGCCGGCGTGCACGCGACCATCACCGAGATCAACGTCAACAACCAGCGGCTCAAGGCGCTGGTCGAGATCCTGGGTCGGGAGACCCCGGTCGACCTGACCTTCCCGCAGATCCAGAAAGTCTGACCGGCTGGCTGCAGCCGCACCCACTCCCGAGAACACAAGGAACCCAACTCCGACATGCCTGCCAAGAAGAAAGTCGCCGCGCTCGTCAAGGTCGCGCTGAACGCCGGCTCCGCCACGCCCGCCCCGCCGGTCGGCACCGCCCTCGGCCCGCACGGCGTGAACATCATGGAGTTCGTCAAGGCCTACAACGCCGCGACCGAGGCGCAGCGCGGCACGGTGATCCCGGTGGAGATCACCATCTACGAGGACCGGTCGTTCACCTTCATCACCAAGACGCCGCCCGCTGCCGAGCTGATCAAGAAGGCTGCCGGCGTGCCGAAGGGCTCCGGCGTACCGCAGCGGGACAAGGTCGGCAAGATCACCCGCGACCAGGTACGCGAGATCGCCACGACGAAGCTGCCCGACCTCAACGCCAAGGACATCGACTCGGCGATGAAGATCGTCGAGGGCACTGCCCGTTCCATGGGCGTCACCGTCGCGGAGTAGCCCACCTTTTCCCGAAACCGGTCAGAGACGACAGGTTTCGGGGCCGGAGACGTGTCGTCTGTGACACCGGTTTCGGCAACAACTCAACACAACACAACACTGTGGGGGAGTCGGCGCGACTCACACCACACCTGGTGAGAGGAACCAGAAGATGAAGCGCAGCAAGGCGTACGCCGCCGTGGCCGAGAAGGTCGCGTCGGACAAGCTCTACACACCGGTCGAGGCGCTGGAGTTCGCCAAGGCCAACGCAGCGGCCAAGTTCGACGAGACAGTCGACGTGGCGATGCGGCTCGGAGTCGACCCGCGTAAGGCCGACCAGATGGTCCGCGGCACGGTCAATCTGCCCAACGGCACCGGCAAGACCGCGCGGGTCCTGGTCTTTGCCACCGCTGACCGGGCGGAGGCGGCTCGCAACGCCGGCGCCGACGAGGTCGGTGCCGACGAGCTGATCGAGAAGGTGGCCAGCGGCTACCTTGACTTCGACGCGGTTGTCGCTACCCCGGACCTGATGGGCAAGGTCGGCCGGCTGGGCCGGATCCTCGGTCCCAGGGGACTGATGCCCAACCCCAAGACGGGCACGGTGACCGTGGACGTGGCCAAGGCCGTTCGCGACATCAAGGGCGGCAAGATCGAGTTCCGGGTGGACCGGCACGCCAACCTGCACTTCCTGATCGGCAAGACGTCGTTCACCACCGCCCAGTTGGCCCAGAACTACTTCGCTGCCGTGGACGAGGTGCTCCGCCTCAAGCCGAGTGCCGCCAAGGGCCGCTACCTGAAGAAGATCACCATGTCGACCACCATGGGCCCTGGCATCCCGGTGGATCCGAACCGGACCCGGCCTGAAGCGGAGTAACCCCGCGGCGGTGCACTCAGGGTGCGGTCCACGCCGGTACGGTGTCCGGCCCAGGGTCCTTGACCACTTGCCGCGAATGCCCGTTGGACAGCTTGAGCAGGTACAGGCCAGCGTTGTCACCGCGTCCGCTCTGGTACGCGATCTGGCGCCCGTTCGGGGACCACGACGGGTCCTGGTCGCTTTTCCCATGGGTTCGAGTCCGCGGGTTGTCGATGAGGTCCTTCCCGTTGAACGAGGCGGTCATGATCACCCGTCCCGCTCCGGTGTCGCGGCTGAAGGCCACTCGCCGGCCGTCTGGTGACACCACCGGGTCGGCATCCTCGCCATCGCCACCGTTGGTGAGCGCCATCCGTCGCTCATTTCCGTCGAGCCGGATCCGGTACAGCGCCCCGCCTTCCGCGTCGCCCTGACGGCTACGCCAGTAGATCACCGACTGCCCATCCGGGGTGACCGTCGGGTCACCGATGCGGCCGCTGTCCAGCTGCCGCACGATCCTGCCGTCCAGGGTGAGCACGAGCAGCCTCACCGGCTGCGGCGCCGCCTCGGTACTGCAGGTGACGACGAGCTGGCCGCTCGGCGTTGCCGCCGGCCGCGACAGCCCCAAGCACCCCTTCGGCTGGCGGTCGAACAGCGGCCGATCGCCCTTGCCGTTCGCCGCCATCACCCGCAGCTTCGACTGGTCGCCGCTGATCTGGGTGTAGATGATCGTCCGCCGGTTGCGGGAGATCACCGGCCCCCGATCGATCGCCGAGCCGGTCGTCAGGCGCTTCTGCTTGCCCGTCCGCAGGTCGAGCAGGGCGATGTCGGTGTTCCCGCCCCGCTTTCGGGGCCAGACGATCACCTGGTCGTTCAGCGGAGCGGAGGCCGGCAGGGACGACCACGGGTCGGGCTTCCGCGACGGGGTCGGCGTTGCCGACGGCGCGGGGCTGGCTGCTGAGGACTCAGATGGCGCCGGCGCGATCGACGTGACGGAGGGTCCCGCCACCGTGGATCGATTTCGAAGCGCGATGAAGGCGCCGGTGCCGACTCCCAGCAGCACGGCCGCCAGGGCCACGATCAAGGCCCGGCCGGTGCCTAGTCGATGAGCCATCCTGGCCCTCGTCCGCTCGCAGGTCTCATCGGCCGGCCGCTGATTCCTCGGCAGCGGCGGCCGCCGCGAGCCGGCCGAGTGCCGGGCCGGCCAGGCGATAGACCGTCCATTCCTCCATCGGGACCGCGCCGAGGGTGTGATAGAAGTCGATCGACGGCTGATTCCAGTCCAGCACCGCCCACTCCAGCCGGGCATAGCCACGCTGGACCGCGATCTCGGCGAGGGCGGCGAGCAGGGCCTTGCCGAGGCCGCTGCCCCGATGTTCGGGCGCCACGTAGAGATCCTCCAGGTAGATCCCGTGCACGCCTTCCCAGGTGGAGAAGTTGCGGAAGTACAGAGCGAAGCCGACCACCTCGCCGGCCTGCTCGGCCACCAGCGCGTACGCCGCTGGCTGCGGCCCGAACAAGGCGTCGCGTAACTGATCAGGTGTGGAACGCACCTGATCGGCCGCTCGCTCGTAGGTCGCCAGATCGACGATCAGCCGATGGATCCGGTCGACGTCAGACTCCTGAGCGGGCCTTACTGGCACTGGCCCATCTCACCCGAAGTGGTCCCTGACGGCAAGGAACCGGGCCGGTACCGCCGTCAACGACCACCGTCAGGGGAGCAGTCTGGGCGAGGGAAAGGGTCAGCCGATGTGGCGGGCCCCCGCGTACGGCATGTACGCCATCTTGAGGTAACCCACCGGCTTACCCGGCCGGGAGGCATGGAGCACTTTGGCGTTCCCGGCGTAGAGCGCCACGTGATGGACCGGGTTGTAGAAGAAGACCAGGTCACCGGGCTTCAGCTGGGACTTGGACACCTTCTTGCCGTACTTCATCTGACCGCGCGAGCTGTGCGGCAGTTTGACGCCGGCCGCCTTGTACGCGGCCTGGGTCAAGCCGGAGCAGTCCCACTTGTTCGGGCCGGTGCCGCCGTACGCGTACCGGTCACCGATCTGCCGCTTCGCGAAGGCGAGCGCGATGGCGCCCTTCTTCGACCCTTTGCTGGCAGCCGGCTTGGGTGCCTTCTTGCCTGGCTTCAGCCGCCCGTGCTGCAGCAGGCTCCAGAACTTCGGTCCGACTACGCCGGTCGCCTTGAAGCCGTTGCCCCGCTGCACCATCTTGACCGCGGTCACTGTATTCGGACCGAAGTAACCCGTACCGATCAGCTTCTTGTATCCGGCCGCGCGTAACGCCCGCTGCAGCCGCACCACGTGCACGCCACGGTCACCGGCGTGCAGTGTCGGCTTTGAGCCGTACGCGATCAGCGCAATCCAGGTCGGGTCGTTGACGACTCCGGTGCGCTTGAGCCCGACCGACTTCTGGAACGACTTCAGCCGGGTGGCATCAGCGGCGGAGAACGAGCCGTCCGGCCGGACGGGCCGCTTGGTCCGTCGCAGCAGGCACTGCACGGCCGTGGTCTGGACTCCCTTGGAGCCGACCTTCACGGTGTTGTAGGTGGTGAACTGCGTGCGGCAGGTTGCCGCGGCCGCTTCCGGCGTCCCCACGCACAGCGCGGCCCAGGCCAACGCGAACACGGCCGCGACCGACCCGACCCGTTTCAGGATTTTCCCCATGTTGTGGTGACTCCCCTCAGAATCCCCTGTCCCGACGTCGCTGCGTTCGACCCCTCAGTCGAACTCGTCGGATGCGGTACGTTATCAAACCGAGATAAACATGGAGATCATTTGAATTGAAAATCACGATTTGATGTGTATTTGACCGAAGCCGTAATGCAGACGGGCAGCGTGTCGCGGACTGTCTGCCGCCGGTGCCCGTAATGGACGGCTGAGCAGGGGATTTGGCCTCGTTTGCCGCGTGCGCGTAGAGTGCTGGACGCCGAAGACCGCTGGTTGGTCGAGCATTTGCCCGACCCGAAGAGTCCGCAAGGACGGCCCGCGCAGGTTAAAGCAAGGAGTGCGAGCCGGGCAGCCGTCCGCTCACGTACCGCCCTTGGTCGCCTGTGCGCCGAGGGCGTTTTTCTTGCGTACGCGTCTCGCCCGCGGGCTCTTCGACCGATCAGTGAGAGAGAGGAAGAGATATGGCGAGGCCGGACAAGGCAGCCGCTGTTGCGGAGTTGAGCGAGAGATTCAGCTCCTCAGCCGGCGTCGTGCTCACCGAATATCGCGGGCTCTCGGTGAAGGCCCTCGGGGAGCTTCGCCGGTCCCTCGGCGATCACGCGACGTACGCCGTGTCGAAGAACACCTTGACCACCATTGCCGCACGCGAAGCCGGCGTCGATGGGATCGAGGCACATCTGGTCGGCCCCACCGCGATCGCCTTCATCAAGGGCGACCCGGTCGCCGTGGCCAAGGGACTGCGGGACTTCGGCCGCACGAACCCGTCGCTGGTGATCAAGGCCGGGGTGCTCGAGGGCAAGCTGATGACTCCGGACGAGGTCCGCAGGCTCGCCGACCTGGAGTCGCGTGAGGTGCTGCTGGCCAGGGTGGCCGGTGGCATGCAGGGAGTCCTGCAGCAGGCGATCTCGCTGGTCGCCGCGCCACTGTCAAAGGCCGCTCGACTGTTCGCCGCGCTGCAGGAGGCAGCGGCCGAGAACCCCTCGCTGCTGGCGACGGGCGACTCCTCGGCCGAGCCGACGAACACCGAGACTGCGGCGGCCGGAGAGAACGTCTCGGAGCCGACCAATGCCGAACTCGCTGCGGCCGAGGAGACCACGGCAGAACCCAGCAACGAAGAACTTGCCGCCTCGGCGGCGACCGCAGCACCCGCTGCACCCCCGGCGAGCACCGTCGCCGGAGATTCCACGACAGCGTCCGCTGCGGACGACAACTAGGAAGGACGCCCCACCATGGCGAAACTCAGCACTGCAGAGCTCCTTGACGCGTTCAAGGAGCTGACCCTGATCGAGCTCAGCGAGTTCGTGAAGGAGTTCGAGAACACGTTTGGCGTGACCGCCGCCGCACCGGTGGCTGCCGCTGCGGCTCCCGCCGCCGGCGGTGGCGAGGCCGCACCGGTCGAGGAGGAAGGCAGCGACGAGGTCGATGTCATCCTCGAGGCGGCCGGGGACAAGAAGATCCAGGTCATCAAGGAGGTGCGCTCGCTCACCAGCCTCGGCCTGAAGGAGGCCAAGGACCTGGTCGAGGCGGCCCCCAAGGCCGTCCTGGAGCGTGTCAACAAGGAGACCGCCGACAAGGCGCGGGAGGCCCTCGAGACCGCCGGCGCCACCGTCTCCTACAAGTAGGCCCCTTACGAAACCGGTCACAGACGACAACGAATCAGCCCTGACTCCTGTCGTCTGTGACCGGTTTCCGTGCGGAAACAAGCTACTACCTTGGTAGCATCAGGGGTAGCATCGAAGTATGAAGATCAGTGTGAGCTTGCCGTCGGCTGACGTCGAGTTCCTGGACAGCTATGCCTCCCAGCACGGGATCGAGACGCGTTCTCGGGCACTGCAGCTTGCGGTGGACCGCCTTCGTCATGACGAGCTGGGTGATGCGTACGAGCAGGCCTGGGATGACTGGGACGCCTCGGGCGAGGCTGCCGCTTGGGAGGGTGTGGTCAGCGATGGGCTGCCCCGGGTATGAGGCGGGGCGAGATCTGGTTGACCGATCTTGAACCCATTCGGGGCACTGAAGCGAACAAACGACGCCCAGCGGTGATCGTCAGCAATGATCAGGCCAACCGGCGGGCCGAGCAGCTCGGCCGCGGTGTGGTCACCGTGGTTCCCGTGACGTCGAATGTCAGTCGCGGGTTGCCCTTCCAGGTGTTACTGGATGAGATCGGCACCGGTCTTGACGTACCGTCGAAGGCTCAGGCCGAGCAGCTGCGCTCGGTCGACGTGTCGCGGCTTACGACACGGTTGGGGCGGGTGCCCGCCGCGGCACTTGGGGACCTGGACGCTGCCCTTCGGCTGCACCTCAGCCTTTGAAGGCTCGTCCCTCTCCAGCCGAAACCGGTCACAGACGACAACGAATCAGCCCTGATTCCTGTCGTCTGTGACCGGTTTTGTTGCGAAATCTTCCCAGCAGGAGTGGGCCGTGGCGATCTACCCTGTTGTCGGGAGCTACTCATGGAACCTCAGCTGCTGGTCAACGGGCGTATGCGCCGGCTGGGGGATGTGGGCGGGCACATCACCCTGCTGGACTGGCTGCGGGCCGAGGGGCTGACCGGCAGCAAAGAGGGCTGCGCCGAGGGTGAGTGCGGCGCCTGCGCGGTGCTGGTCAACCGGCCCGACGGTGATCACCGCAGCCGGTGGATCGCGATCAACTCCTGCCTGGTGCCGGCGGCCGGTTTCGAGGGCCAGGAGGTCCTCACCGCCGAAGGTCTGGGCACTCCCGAGGCGATGCATCCGGTGCAGCGGGAGATGGCGGACCGTGGTGGGTCGCAGTGCGGCTACTGCACCCCGGGTTTCGTCTGCGCCATGGCCGGCGAGTACTACCGGCCCGACCGTACGCCGGCCGGCCGGACCCAGCGGGCCGCCGCGGCGGAGCCCGGCTGGGACGGGGAGACGGCCGCCCGCGATAGTACGGATGGCCAGGCCGACCCCGCCCGCCCCGGTAACGCGCCCGACCACGAGCACGGACCGAACGGCTTCGACCTGCATTCGTTGAGCGGCAACCTGTGCCGTTGTACGGGGTACCGGCCGATCCGCGACGCCGCGTACGCCCTCGGCGTCCCTGATCAAGGCGACCCGCTGTGGCAACGCCGCGAGCGGCCGGCCCCGCCGCCGGTGGCCGGCCGGATCGGCAGCGAGCAGGGCAGCTTCGTCCGTCCGCTCACCTTGGCGGATGCGCTGGAGCTCAAGGCCGACAACCCGCACGCGCAGCTGGTGGCAGGCTCCACCGACTGGGGGGTCGAGCTCAATCTCCGGCACGCCCGGTCCGAGCTCAGCATCGGGGTGGACCGGCTGAGCGAGCTGCGGGGCCTGGAGATCACCGAGACCGGGATCGAGATCGGCGCCGCCCTCACCCTGACCGAGATCGAGCAAGGTCTGGCCGGGCGGGTGCCGCTGTTGGATGCGCTGTTTCCCCAGTTCGCGTCCTGGCTGATCCGCAACGGCGCCACCCTTGGCGGCAACCTGGCCACCGCCTCGCCGATCGGCGACGCGACCCCGGCCCTGCTCGCCCTGGGTTCTTCGCTGGTCCTGGCCTCGCGAGAAGGCGAGCGGGAGGTGCCGCTGGAGGAGTTCTTCACCGGCTACCGGCAGACCGTGCTGCGGCCCGAGGAGCTGATCACCGTCATCCGCGTGCCGACCCCGGTGGCACCGGTCAGCGCGTTCCACAAGATCGCCAAACGACGGTTCGACGACATCTCCAGCGTTGCCGTGGCGTACGCGCTGCAGCTGGAGGATGGCGTCGTCGAGTCGATCAGGATCGGCCTCGGCGGAGTCGCGGCCACGCCGATCCGGGCCAGGAACACCGAGGTCGCGCTGCTGGGGAAGCCGTGGACCTCGGACAACGTCCGCGTGGCTGCGGAGGTCCTCGCCGGCGAGGGCACCCCGCTCAGCGACCACCGGGCCAGCGCGGACTACCGCGCCGCGATGCTGCGGACCTCGCTGCTGAAGCTGTACGCGACAAACCCTGGTGCCCCATTGGCGGTGAGGCCGTGAGCACCGAGCGTCGGGTAGCGATGGGCCCGATCCCGCCTGGACGACCAAGCGAGGCACCGCCGTCGGGCGTGACGAGCGTGGCTTCCGGGTGGCGAGCGCGTGGAGGAAGGCGGGATCTTCAGGTCCCGAGCGGGCGCGAGGTGCAGGACCTATGAGCGCGCCCTTGGCCGACCGGCCGGACAGCCCCAAAGTCGGCCTGGAGATCTCCCACGAGAGCGCGGCCCTGCACGCCACCGGGACCGCTCTCTACACCGAAGATCTGCTGCCCCGGGTCAAGGACGTGCTGCACGCGTGGCCGCTGCAGGCCCCGTACGCGCATGCCCGGGTCACTGCCCTGCGGGTCGAGGCTGCGTACGCGGTGCCCGGCGTGGTCAAGGTGCTGACCGCCGCGGATGTACCCGGCCTCAACGACGCGGGGGAGAAGCACGACGAGCCGCTCTTCCCCGACGAGGTGATGTTCTACGGGCACGCGGTCTGCTGGGTGCTCGGCGAGACGCCCGATGCCGCCCGGCGGGGTGCCGAGGCGATCGAGGTCGACTACGAGCCGCTGCCCTCGCTGATCAGCATCGCCGACGCGATCGCGGCCGACAGCTTCCAAGGCGCCCAGCGCACCGTCCGCCGCGGCGAGGTGGACAAGGGCCTCGCCGAGGCCGCGTACACCTTCTCGGGCGAGCTGGAGATCGGCGGCCAGGAGCACTTCTATCTCGAGGGCCAGGCGGCGCTGGCGCTGGTCGACGAAAACGGCCAGGTCTTCGTGCACTCCAGCACCCAGCACCCCAGTGAGACCCAGGACATCGTCGCCCACGTGCTCGGGGTTCCCGCGAACGCCGTCACCGTGCAGTGCTTGCGGATGGGCGGCGGGTTCGGCGGCAAGGAGTTCCAGCCGCACGGCCTGGCCGCGGTGGCCGCGCTCGGCGCGACGATCACGTCCCGCCCGGTCAGCCTGGCCCTGAACCGGACCCAGGACATCACCATGACCGGCAAGCGGCACCCGTTCCTGGCCACCTGGCAGGTCGGCTTCGACGCCGACCTACGGCTCTGCGCACTGCGGGCCACGCTGACCAGCAACGGCGGCTGGAGCCTCGACCTGTCCGAGCCGGTGCTGGCCCGGGCGCTCTGCCATGTCGACAACGCCTACTGGATCCCGCACGTCGAGGTGCACGGCCGGATCGCCAAGACCAACCGGCAGTCCAACACCGCGTTCCGCGGCTTCGGCGGACCCCAGGGGATGATCATGATCGAGGACATCCTCGGCAGCAGCGCCCCGCTGCTCGGCATCGAACCGGAGCGGCTGCGCCGCCGGAACCTCTACGCACCCGGCCAGACCACCCCGTACGGGCAGGTTGTCCGGCACGCCGAGCGGCTGACCGACATCTGGCAGATCCTCTGCGAGCGCAGCGACTTCGCCCGCCGGCAAGCCCAGATCGCGGGCTTCAACGTCGAGCATCCCGACACCAAGCGCGGCCTCGCCATCACCCCGGTCAAGTTCGGGATCTCGTTCAACTTCACCGCCTTCAACCAGGCCGGCGCGCTGGTGCACGTGTACAAGGACGGCTCTGTGCTGATCAACCACGGCGGCACCGAGATGGGCCAGGGGCTGCATACCAAGATGATCCAGGTCGCGGCGACTGCCCTCGGCGTGCCGTTGAGCTACGTCCGGCTGGCGCCGACCCGGACCGACAAGGTGCCCAACACCTCCGCCACCGCGGCCAGCTCGGGGGCCGACCTCAACGGCGGCGCGATCAAGGACGCCTGCGAGCAGATCCGCTCGCGGCTGACCACCATCGCGGCCGGCCAGCTGGGCGTGCACCCGGACGACGTCCGGTTCGTCGATGGGATCGTGACCGGGATCGGGTTCGCCGACCGGGAGATCGAATGGGCGTCGCTGGTCCGCAACGCCTACGTCATGCGGGTGCCGCTGTGGGCGGCCGGCTTCTACCGCACCTCAGGATTGCACTGGGACGCCGAGCGGATGCAGGGCGAGCCGTTCAAGTACTTCGCGTACGGGGCTGCGGCCTCCGAGGTCGAGGTGGACGGCTTCACCGGGGCGTACCGGCTGCTGCGCACCGACATCGTGCACGACGTGGGGGACAGCCTCTCGCCGCTGGTGGATCTGGGCCAGATCGAGGGCGGCTTCGTCCAGGGAGTCGGTTGGCTGACGCTGGAGGAGCTGCTCTGGGACGAAAGCGACGGCCCGCACCGGGGACGGCTCCTCACCCAGGCGGCCAGCACCTACAAGATCCCGAGCTTCTCCGAGATGCCCGAGGAATTCCAGGTCCACCTCTACGAGGAGGCCACCGAGGCCGGTGTGGTGTACGGGTCGAAAGCGGTCGGCGAGCCGCCGCTGATGGAGGCGTTCAGCGTGCGGGAGGCCTTGCGGCACGCGGTCGGGGCGTTCGGGCCGCCTGGACACAGCGTGCGGCTGGCCAGCCCGGCGACGCCCGAGGCGGTGTTCTGGGCGATCGAGACCGCCCGGGCGGCGGGGGCTGCGGCCGCCGTGGACGAGTCATTGGCCAGGGTGTGACGTGGACTGGCTGAGCGCGCTTTCCCAGCTCCGGAACGAGGGCGTACCAGCCGTGCTGGTGACCGTGGCCGAGGTGCGCGGGCACGCGCCCCGGGATCCCGGCGCCAAGATGGTGGTCGGTCAAACGCGGACCTGGGGAAGTGTCGGCGGCGGCAACCTGGAGGAGACGGCTGTACGCCGCGCCCGCGAGCTGCTCGCCACCGGAGCCCGCGAGGCCGAGATGATCGAGTCGCGGCTGAACCCCCACGCCCGGCACGAACACGGGCAGCAGTGCTGTGGCGGGGAGGTGCGGCTGCTGCTCGAGCCGTTCCCGGCGCGGCCGACGGTGGGGATCTTCGGGCTCGGCCACGTCGGGTTCGAGTTGGCCCGGATCCTGTCGAGATTGGAGATCCGGCTGCACCTGGTGGACTCGCGCGCCGAGCAGCTGGACGAGCTGCGGCTGGCCGACATCACGGCTGGTGCTGCGGACGTCGTGGTGCACCGGGCGGTGCTCGGGGAGCTGGTGCTGGAGCGGTTGCCAGCCGGCGCCCACGTCGTGATCATGACCCACGACCACGCCGAGGACTTCGCCCTCTGCGACGCCGCCCTCCGTCTCGATTCCTCTGACTTGTCAGAATCTCAGCGCGCTATGGCAAGCAGAGATTCTGACAAGTCGGAAAGGTGGGGGAGTGTGGGGTTGATCGGGTCGTCAGCCAAGTGGTCCCGCTTCCGTTCTCAGCTGCTCGAGGCCGGGCATGACCCGGCGACGGCGGACCGGATCACCTCTCCGATCGGGTCGCCAGGACTGACCGGCAAGGAGCCTGCCGTGATCGCCGTCAGCGTGGCGGCCGAACTCCTGCCGCGACTACAGGCCGTTCCCGCAAGTCGGGTGGGCGCGTGACGCTCTACCGGGGGCCGGTGCTCGACACCCCGAACGACCCCTTTGCCGTCGGCTCCGACGCGCTGGCCGTCGAGTCCGACGGGGCGATCGTGGTCCGCGACGGGATGATCCGGGCCCGCGGTCCGTACGCCGACCTGGCCGGCAAACACCGGGCCGAGGAGGTGGTCGACCTGCGGGACGGCGTACTGCTGCCCGGCCTGGTCGACACGCACGTGCACTACCCGCAGGTGCGGGTGATCGGCGGCCTCGGCATGCCGCTGTTGGAGTGGCTGGAGCGGTGCGCCCTGCCGGAGGAGGCCAAGCTGGCCGAGGACGGATACGCCGAGACCATCGCCGGAGAGTTCCTGTCCGGCCTGGCCCGAGCAGGCACCACGACGGCGCTGGTCTTCGGCGCCCACTTCGCGTCCGCGATGGAGATCTTCTTCGCCGCGGCCGAGCGCAGCGGGCTGCGGATCACCGCCGGCCAGACCGTCAGCGACCGGCTGCTGCGACCGGATCTGCTCACCACGCCGGAGGTTGCACTGGCCGAGGGGCGCAAGCTGATCGAGCGCTGGCATGGCGAGGGTCGCCTGCGGTACGCCGTGACGCCTAGGTTCTCGCTATCCGCATCGGATGCGTTGCTGAATGTCTGTGGCGAGCTGCTGCAGGTGACAAGCGGAGTCTGGTTCACCTCGCACCTGAACGAGAACATCGCCGAGGTGGCGAACGTGGTCGAGTTGTTCTCGCGGGCTGGGCACTATCTCGGCAGTTACGCACAACACGGGCTGGTCACTCCGCGCAGCATCTTCGCCCACAACGTGCACGCGCGCGACGCGGAGCTCGATCTCCTGGCTGCGGCCCAGGCCTGGGTGGCGCACTGCCCGACCAGCAACGCGGCGTTGGGCAGCGGGCTGTTTCCCTTTCGCCGTCATGTCCGGCACGGGGTCCACGTCGCGCTCGGCTCCGATGTCGGCGGCGGAACGGGGTTCTCGTTGTTCAAGGAAGGTTTGCAGGCGTACTTCGCGCAGCGGCTCCTCGGTGCCGAGGGCCTCTCGCTCACTCCCGTTCACCTGCTGCACCTGTGCACTCGGGCCGGCGCCCAGGCGCTGGGTCTGGACGAGCGGATCGGTGACCTACAGGTCGGCAAGGAGTTCGACGCGATGTGGCTGCGGCCGGTCGAGGGCAGCACCCTTGCCGTGGTGCTGCAGCACGCGAACGACGCGTACGACGCCCTGGCCAAGATCTTCGCTCTGGCAACGCCCGCCGACGTGGCTCGGGTCTGGGTCGCGGGTGAGCAGGTCGTCTAGCTGCGCCAGCCGCCCCGCATGGTGCCTAGATCCAGGATTGAGGCCGCTGAAACCTGGATCAGCGCACACCGAGAGGCAGTTGTCAGCCAGCTGCCCGGGGACATCGGGCCTTGTCAACTCAGCATGGGGG
>JBKPNA010000036.1:0-7577 GCA_046765695.1 Actinomycetota bacterium
TCGCTGATGTTGCCGAAGATGCCGACCAGGAGGACTATCTCGGCCGGCACGCCGCCGAGGTACGCGTCGGTCGCCCCCGCATCGACAGTTCGGACCTCGACCTCGGACAGACCGGCGGCAGCCGCTGCGGCCCGCGCCCGGTCCGCGATGTCAGGATGCAGTTCGAGCAGCACGGCGCGTACCCGGTCGGTGTCGCTCCGGCGGGCCAGCACACCGATGACATCCCGGCCGTCGCCAGAGCAGGCACTCACGATGCGGCAGCGCCCCGGATACCGGTCGAGTGCGTCGGAGATGTGGGTCTGGACTCGACGGAGTCTCCAGGACAGGTCGGATCCCGGGTCGTCGTACTCACGATGCCACTCGTCGTAGTCGCGGAGCTCAGCCACGAACCCCAGGCTGCCAGAAAGCGGCGCGTGGTCTAATCACCCCGTGGAGCAGTCGGTGCGACCGATCAGCCGCGGCGGACTTGCCTGGCGCATCGCGGTGGCGGTGCTCGGGATAGCGCTCCTGCTGAACGGGTCCCTACGGATGAGCGACGACGTGTGGCCGTTCGGCCCGCTCTCGCAGTACGCCTTCTCGCCGCCCAAGGACGCGGCCATTGTGATCACCCGGGTGGAGGGCCGGCTGGCCGACGGCCGGCGGATCGACCTGCCGCTGCGGGTCAGTACGGCGGGGATCAGCCGGTCAGAGATCGAGGCGCGGATCCCGGAGATCACCGCCGACCCGTCCCTGCTCCGTTCGGTCGCCGACGGGTGGACCACCCGACACCCCGACGAGCCGCCCCTGTTGCAGCTGTGGCTGGTCCAGGACGAGACCAGGCTCGTCGACGGTCACAAGGGGTCCACCCGGCTCCTGGACCTCGCGACCTGGGTGGTGCCACGATGACCGTCACGACCGCCGTGGTCCGTTGGTTCGCGCCGGTGCTGCCCGAGGCCCGCCTGGCCATCCTCCGGACGGTGCTCTACCTCTTCGTGATTCTCGACATCCATCTCATCGTCGCCGACCCGATCCCGCTCAGCCGGCATCCCGAGCTCTACCGGCCACTCTTCGTTGAACGGCTGTTGCATCTGCCGCCGCCCAGCGTGCCGCTCACCATCAGCCTCTATCTGGTGATCATTGCAACTGCCGTGCTGGCGGCGGCCAACCGGCTGCCCCGGCTGGCGGGCTGGGTCTGTGCCGCAGCGTTCACGTGGTGGACGGCCATCGGGATGAGCTACGGCAAGGTCGACCACGACCATATGGCCCTGGTCGTGGCGTTGTGGGTGCTCCCGACGGTCGGCCCGGTACTCGGCCGCTGGCGCAGCAACCTGGTGTCCGCACAGGCGGGCTGGGCCCTCAAGTGCATCCAGATCGGGGTGGTCTTCACCTATTTCCTGTCCGCGCTGACCAAGATCCGCAGCGGCGGCTGGAGCCTGACCAGCTGGCCGCAGAGCTCGATCCTGCTCTGGGCGATCATCCGACGGCCGAACGGCCTGGGGCAGTTCCTGATGCCCTACCCCGGGATGCTCCGCCTGATGCAGTGGTTCTCCTTTACGGCGGAGCTCACGTCGGTGGTCGTGCTCTGGCTGCGTGGCCGTGCGCTGCTGCTGGCGGCCCTGTTCTGGATGGGCTTCCACGTGTTCACCTTCGCCGTGCTCTACATCCATTTCGCGCCGACGGCGATCTGCTGGCTGGCGTTCGCCCCGCTAGAGCGCTTTGGTCCCTGGCTTCGCCGGGTCAAAGCCCGGCGGCGGGAGCGCGCAAGCCGGCGAGCCGCCGGGCATCCGGTGCCGGTTCTTCGCGATCAGGCGGTAGACGGCAGCCGCTAGCGTTCGCAGCACCGGCGCCTCCATCAGCCGGCCGGCGAGCCCGTACGCGCCACCGCGGAAGCGGAGCCAACGCGCGAACCCGGCGGCACCCCCGTAGATGTCGCCCTCCGGCGTCACCCAGAGCGCCTCCTGCCGGGCGCGCTCGGCCGTCGTGCCGAGCTCGGCCAGGTCGGTGAACTGCCAGGCGACCAGACGGGCGTTCGGCCCCCCACGCCGCGCAAGCCGGTTCGCGATCCAGGTCGCGCTGGAGGTGCAGAACGCGCAGTCGCCGTCGAAGATCAGCCAGGGCACGTCTCGGCTGGTCGCTGCGGAATCTGTCACGGGCCCAACCTACGCAGTCACAGACACCGCGTCGTTGTGTCGTGCCCGGGTCTTACACTCCCGTCGTGGCCGGGCGGATCAACGAGGAGGACATCGCCGCCGTACGGGACCGGGCCCGGATCGACGAAGTGGTCGGCTCCTACGTCACCCTGCGCAACGTCGGCGGCACCATGAAGGGCCTGTGCCCCTTCCATGACGAGAAGACTCCCAGCTTCCAGGTGACACCCTCCCGGGGGCGCTGGTACTGCTTCGGCGCCTGCGGCGAGGGTGGCGACGTCATCACTTTCCTGCAGAAGATCGAGAACCTGTCCTTCCAGGAAGCGGTGGAACGGCTCGCCGACAGGGTCGGCATCCAGCTGCGTTACACCGACGGCGGCGGCGTACGCGCGGAGCCCGGCCTCCGGATGCGAGTGGTCGAGGCGCTCAAGCAGGCAGCGGAGTTCTACGCCGAGCAGCTCACCACGCCGGAGGCTCAGCCGGCCCGGCAGTTCCTCGCCGATCGAGGCTTCGACCGCAGTGCGGCGGAACGTTTCGGAGTGGGGTACGCACCTCGGGACGGCCGGGCCCTGCTCCGCCATCTGCGGGGTCGCGGGTTCGCCGACAAGGAGCTGGTGGCGGCCGGACTGGCCCGGGAGCAGGGCTACGACTTCTTCCAGGCCAGGGCGCTGTGGCCGATCCGTGACTCCGGTCGCCAGGTGCTCGGCTTCGGCGCCCGCCGGCTGTTGGACGACGACCGGCTGCCGGCGAAGTACATCAACACTCCCGAGACGCTGCTCTACAAGAAATCCCACGTGCTCTACGGGCTGGATCTGGCGCGCACCGCGATCAGCAAGCGCAGCCAGGCAGTGGTGGTGGAGGGCTACACCGACGTGATGGCGGCCCACCTCTCCGGCGTGGACACCGCGGTGGCGTCCTGCGGCACGGCGTTCGGCGACGACCACGCCCGGCTGCTGCGCCGGCTGATGGGTGACCACGACGCCTTCCATGGCGAGGTGATCTTCACTTTCGACGGTGACGCGGCGGGTCAGGCGGCAGCCCTCAAGGTCTTCGCCGGTGACCAGAACTTCGTCACCCAGACGTACGTGGCGATCGAGCCGTCGGGGCTGGATCCGTGCGACCTGCGGTTGCAACGGGGTGACGCGGCCGTACGCGAACTGGTGGCCCGCAGGTTGCCGCTCTACCGGTTCGTGATGGGCAACCTGCTGAAGCAGCACGATCTGGACCGGGCGGACGGCCGGCTGGCGGCCCTGCGGGCCGCAGCTCCGCTGGTCGCCAGCATCCGCGATACCGCGCTGGTCTCCGGTTACGTCCGGGAGCTGGCCGGGATGTTGGGCATGGACATCGAGGAGGTGCGGGCCGAGGTGATGCGTACGGCCGCCCGGAGCGGACGGCGCGCCCCAGTACCGGTGGCCGAGGAGCCCGAACGCCGCCCGCCGCCAGGCATGCCGATGCCGCATCCTCGGGACCGGCTGCTCGCCACCGAGCGGGAAACCGCAAAGCTGATGATCCAGAACCCGGAGCTCTTCCCGCCCGAGTGGGACGGCGTGTCGTTGGCCGACTTCACCCACCCTGCGTACGCGGCCGTCTTCGGGGCCGTCGTCCAGGCGGGGGCAGCGGGGCTGCCGGGCGGCGGACCGGGAAGCAGCTCGGCTGACTGGGTGCACCGGATCTCTGAGGCCAGTCCGAGCGATGAGGTGCGCTCGCTGATCGCCGCGCTCGCGGTCGAGCCGCTCCCGGTCCGCGGCGGGGTGACGTCACGGTTCGTGGTGGCCAACACCGCCAAGCTGCAGTTGCTCACAGTGCTGCGCAAGATCGCCGAGCTCAAGTCCAAACTGCAGCGCACCAACCCTGTTGAGGCGCAACGGAAGTACAACCAGATGTTCTCCGAGCTGGTGCTGCTGGAGGCGAAGGGCAAGGAGCTGCACACCCGCAGCATCGGCGCCGCCGACTAGCCCCAGATTCCACCACCCTGCACCCCTTCGGTCGACGCTGCACCCTCTGCAGACGGTGCAGCGTCGACCTAAACGGTGCAGCATGGATGATCACCGGCAGACGGGCCATAACCAACCCGGGGACGGTTATCCACAGATTTTCTCCGAGCTCTGGCGGCGGCGCTGCTCGTGGTCGGACATTGACCGCCATGACCGACCATGAGAACGACGAGACGCTGCTGACCCCGCTCGAGGTGGCCAGCCTGCAACGACGGATCGAGGCTGGGGTCCTCGCGCGGGAAGCCCGGCTCGAGGGAAGCCGGCTGGGCGGGGCGACGGAGGTGGAGCTGCGGCTGGTCGAGGCCGACGGCGAACAGGCCCGGCAGCGGTTCATCCGGGCCAACCTCCGGCTGGTGCGGATGGTGGCGCGGCAGGTCGCCATCCGCAGCTCCCTGCCGGAGGCCGATCTCTACCAGGAGGGCTGTGTCGGGCTGATCACCGCGGTGCACCGGTTCGACCACTGCCGCGGCTTCCGCTTCTCCACCTACGCCCTGTTCTGGATCCGCGCCTTCGTCTGCGGCTCGGCGGCCCGCCAGCTCGGTGCGCTCAACATTCCGACCAGCCGGGCGGAGCAGCTGCGGTCGGCGCGCGGTCTGGAGGCGGAGTTGACCCAGACCCTTGGGCGGACGCCGACCGTCGGTGAGATGGCCGACGCGCTGGGCCGGGATCAGGCATGGACGGCGAGCCTGCTGGCGCACCAGCCGGCCGCTTCACTGGACGGGTTGCCGTTGGATGAGCAGGACCGACTCACAGCACCAGCACTGCGGGACTATGACGCGGTGGCAACCGGCCAGACCACGGTCCGTGACTTGCTGTGGCGCCTGGACGAGCTGGCCCGCCGCGTAGTCGAGCTGCGGCTCGGCTTCGTCGGCGGCGAGCCGCGGTCCTACGCCGACACGGCACGGTCGCTCGGAATCTCCGTGAGTCGGGTCCGGCGCACGGAGGTCCGGGCGTTGGAGACCCTGCGGAGCATCTGCCCACAGCAAGAATCCGCTCACCTGAGTACGTAGTACTCCGGGAGCACAATGGCAGGATGCGCAGCTCCGCGGCCGGCTCGGCCTGGTGGTCGCGGTCCAGAGGGCTGCCCCGGGCAGCGTTCGCGACCTGGCAGACTTCCCTGGCGCAAACCCCCGGACGACCCGCCCGCATCCTTGCCTGGGCGACGGGACCGGGCGGTTTCGTGGTGGGCAGTCCCGCCGCCCTGTCCTGGAGCATCGACGAAAGCTGGAGCCACCTGGGATGGCACGAGATCGAACGAGGCGGCTGGAACGCCGAGACCGCAACCTTGTCCTGGAACCTGCACGGCGGGCAGCGGGGCTCGGTGAGGCTGGATCAGCCTGGGCGGTTGCCCGAGCTGTTCCGAGAGCGCGTCGCCGCCACCATCGCCTTGGAGCGCTTTGTGCCCGTGGCGGGCGATCGCGGGGTGATCGTGACCGCCCGGCGGGACCTCGCGGCCGACGGGTCGATCAGCTGGCACAGCAGCCTGACCCGTGGCCTGACCTGGCATTCTGAGGGTGTTCAGGCTGCGGCGGAGCGGGCCATGGCGGAGCTGAGAAGCGAGTACGACCTGCGTTGAGCGGCTGCTACCCTAGGCAGCCGCGTCCTGCATTCCCCTGTAGCTCAATTGGCAGAGCATTCGGCTGTTAACCGAAGGGTTGTTGGTTCGAGTCCAACCGGGGGAGCTGATTCTCTTTGACTAGTGCCCTCCGTCAGGAATCCGGTGCGTAGATCCGTCGTCCAGGTGGATGGCTCGCCAGGCCGACGAGGGAGGGATACCGGGTTGTATCTCGACTGAGGAGAACGCCGCGAGGCGCCGGCTGGGCGGCGGAGATACGTGGCGGATTCCTGACGGAGGGCACTAGACCGCCTCGAGGTCCTGCAGGAACGTGTCGGCCCACCGGTGGATGTCGTTCTCGAACACCTGCCGCCGCATCGGTCTCATCCGCCGCGCCTTGGCCTGCGGGGCATCCTCAATTGATTCGAGCAGCCGGTCCTTCATCCCGTTGATGTCGTGCGGATTGACCAGGTACGCCTGGCGCAGCTCACGTGCCGCCCCACAGAACTCGCTCAACACCAGAGCACCGTCGTCGGCTTGCCGACAAGCGACGTACTCCTTGGCCACGAGGTTCATCCCGTCCCGGAGCGGCGTGACCACCATCACGTCGGCTGCGCGGTAGAGCGAAGCCATCTCCTCCCGCGTGAACGAGGTGTGCAGGTAGGTGATCGGCGGCCGTCCGAGCCGTCCGGCATCGCCGTTGATCCGTCCCACCAACCGGTCGATGTCGTCGCGAAGCTGGCGGTACTGGTCCACCCGCTCGCGTGACGGGACGGCGATCTGGAGCAGCACCGTCTCGTCGGCGTCGACCTTGCCCTCGAACAGCAGCTCGCCAAAGGCCTGGATCCGCTCGAGCAGCCCCTTGGTGTAGTCAAGGCGGTCAACCCCAAGAAGGAGCAGCCGCGGATCGCCGAGACTGCGTCGGAACTCGGCGGCCCGCTCAGCAGCCTCCTCCGTGCTGGCGAGGTCGTACAGCCCCTTGGCGTCGATCGCGATGGGATACGGCCGGGCCAGCACCCGTCGACCGTCGGCGGTCGTGATCCGGTCCCGCTTGGTGTCCAGCTGCAGCCGCTGTCGCACGAGGCGCAGAAAGTTGCGGGCACCACCCAGCAGCTGAAAGCCGACGATGTCGGCGCCCAGCAGGCCGTGCAGAATCTGGTCCCGCCATGGCAGCTGCAGGAAGAGTTCGGTCGGCGGAAAGGGGATGTGCAGGAAGAACCCGATCCGAAGGTCCGGCCGCCGCTGTCGCAGCAGCTGTGGCACCAGCTGGAGCTGGTAGTCCTGCACCCAGACCGTGGCCCCGTCGGCGGCCACCTCGGCGGTCCGGTCGGCGAACCGCTGGTTCACCGCCACGTAAGCCTCCCACCACTCACGACGGTATCCCGGAGTCGCGATCACGTCGTGGTAGAGCGGCCACAGGGTGCCGTTGGAGAAGCCCTCGTAGTAGTCAGCGACCTCCTGCCGGGACAGATGCACGGGCACCAGGTGGAGGCCCTTGTTGACGAACGGCTCCAGCTTCTCTCCCGAGGCTCCTGACCACCCAACCCAGGCCCCCTCGTGGCGGCGCATCACCGGGTCGAAGGCGGTCACCAGTCCGCCGGGTGAGGCTCGCCACTCCGAGCGGCCATCCGGATGCACCACCCGGTCGACGGGCAGCCGGTTGGCAACCACAACGAAGGCGGCATTGGCGGCTTGGTGGGCGTTGGCGGCTGAACTCATCACGTCGTTGCCCTCCAATGCGTCTCCGTAGAAGGGGCGTACCCCTCGACACTAGCCGGACCTGGCACAAACCAAACCGGACACGTCTGACAGGCTCTGGCCATGAGCCTGTCCCAGCCGCGCACCTCGGCCGGGAGACGGGCACTGCAAGCGATCATCAGGTCACCGGGGGATACCCTGGTC
>JBKPNA010000037.1:0-5971 GCA_046765695.1 Actinomycetota bacterium
GGGAGATCGTGCTGCCGCCGGAGCTCAACCAACCTGTCCGGCAGTTCGCCCGCAGCCCGTACGCGGTCAGCTTCCGGCGCGGCGAGCTCGAGTTCATCCTGACCACAGCCCACATCGTCTGGGATGGTCGCCCCCAGGCGCGGCTGCCTGAGATCACGCACCTGGCCAGGTGGATGCGAGCATGGGCCGACCGGCGCAACGACTGGAACGTCAACCTGCTTGTCCTCGGTGACTTCAACCTCGACCGACTCGGCAATCCACTGTTCGAAGCGTTCGTGGCCACCGGGTTGTGGCCACCGGCCGAGCTCAATCAGATTCCGCGGACGATCTTCGACAACGACAAGAACAAGCACTTCTATGACCAGATCGCCTGGTTCACCGATCTGGATGCCGATCCGCCGGTCGACATGCTCACCGGGATGAGCTACACCGGCCGTGCCGGATTCTTCGACTTCGTGCCACACGTCTTCGCCGGCCTGAAACCGCGCGACATCTCGTGGCGCATCTCGGATCACTACCCGCTCTGGGCCGAGTTTCGCCTCGCTCCGGAAGGCTGAGCGGACGCTTCGTAGCCCAGAGACGCTGCCGAGCCTCCGCTACACGAAGAGCGGCGCCATCTCCCACGCCGCCTCGAGCTGGCCCATCTCCTCCTCGCTCGGCCGGCCGGTGAACCGGCTGGCAGCGTCGAGGACCTTGGGCAGCAGGTGAATGTCGCCAACGGTGTTCAGGAAGATGCCCGGTCGGCCGAGCACCCACCCGACGGCGGTGTCGATCGCGTCCTGGTCGCGGAGTGGCTCGTACCAGGTTGCCGCGAACCGCTCCCCATCGGTGTCCCACGGTGCCCTGGTGATCGACTTGATGGTCTGTACGGCGACGTTCCGCTCGGTGCAGATGCCCATCAGCTCCTCGAAGTCCGCCATGTACGCGGCATTGCGCGACATCGGGAAGTTGTACGGCAGCAGCACCGATACGAAGTCGTACTCCTGCAACGAGCGGATGTGCTGCCGGGCCACCGTGACGCCGTGTCCCGTGACACCGATGTCGCTGACCAGCCCTTCGTCCTTGGCTCGCACCGCACCCTCCAGCGCCCCACCCGGGCCGTACGCCGTCTGCCACTCCGCCTCGTCGACGAGGTTGTGCAGCTGCAGCAGATCCACGTGGTCGGTACGCAGCTTCTCCAGCGAACGGCAGATCTCGGCGTACGCGGCGTCGGCCGTCCGCTCGCCGGTCTTAGTCGCCAGGAAGAAGTCGTCTCGATGCTGTTCCACGAACGGGCCGAGCCGCAGCTCGGCCTCGCCGTAACTGGCGGCGGTGTCGATGTGGTTGACCCCGGCGGCGACGATGACCTCCATCGTCTGGTCCGCCTCTTCCTGGGTGACGGCGCTGAGCGCGGCGGCGCCGAAGAGAACCCGGGTGCTGTTGTGACCGGTACGACCGAACGGATGGGTTGGAATCATGGCTCTATTCTGCCGGGCCCCAACTCGGCAGCTGCAGCCCCACCGCCAACCCTGCGTCGGCGGCGGCGGCGACCGCAGCGGTCAGCACCTCGTGCTGAGGGCGGCCGAGGGCGGCGGCACGGGCCGCGACGGAGTCGAATTCGGGGCTCACCTGGCTGATCACGCCGTCGCGGTAGGCGACCTTGACCGCGACCGGGCCGCCGTCGATCTCCACCTCGAACCAGGTACGCGGCAGCGCGAACTTGGCAGTCTCGGCCTGCCGGACGCCGAAAGTGCTGGTCAGCGCCAGCATCTCGGTGCGCAGCCGGTCGGCCCGACTGGGCTCGCACAGCACGGTGAGGATGTGTGCGGGCCGGCCCTTCTTTCCCGCGATCGGCACCAGCCACGCGTCATCGGCGCAACATTCAAGCAGCCGCTGCAGCACGCCGGGCCAGAGGCGCGGGTCGAGGTCATCGACGTTGGCCTCCAGCACCAGCGCGGCGCCGAGCGGCGGAGCAGCCGAGGACACCACCGGTTCGCCGAGGACGACACGGGTGACGTTGGCGCGGCCGGAAACCTCCCGGCTGCCCGCGCCTACGCCGATGCGCTGAACGGTCAAACCGGGCAGGGCTTCGCATCGGTCGGCCAGTGTGGTGAGCAAAGCCATTCCCGTGGGGGTGGTCAGCTCACCCTCCCCACCGGCGCTGACCTGCCAGCCGGCAGCGAGCTCGGCGACCGCCGGCACGGGTACTGGGAGGGTGCCGTGGGCGCCGCGGACCTGCCCCGAGCCCAGGGCTACCGGACCGGCGCTGATCGAGCTGACGTCGAGATCGTGCAGCGCGGCGGCGACTCCCACCACATCAGCGATGGAGTCGAGCGCTCCGACCTCGTGGAACTCCACGTGCTCCGCCGGAATCCCGTGGACCCGGCCTTCGGCATCGGCAAGCTGAGCGAAGACGGCCTGGGCTCGGTCGCGTACCGGCTGGACGAGATCGGCGTCGGCCAGCAGGTTCTTGATGGTCGCCCAGCTGCGATGCGGCGGATCGTCGACGAGCATCTCGACCTGGGCTTTGGTGGCTCGCAGACCCGCCCGGGTCACCTCCGCGACAGTGATCGCCACCGAGTCCGCCGCAACCGCGTCCACCGCTTGCTGCACGGCACCCAGGTCGGCGCCGGCGTCAAGGAGCGCACCGAGCAGCATGTCCCCCGCCACGCCGGCGGACGGGTCGATCCAGGCGTGGGTCACGCCGGCCCAGCCTGCCGTGCAGCTGGCGCTGCGATCTGCGCCGCCAGGTGACCGGCGCCGTACCCGTTGTCGATGTTGACCACGGCGACACCGGGCGCGCAGGCGTTGAGCATCGTCAACAGGGCGGCGATTCCCCCGAAGGCGGCACCGTAACCGACGGAGGTGGGCAGGCCGATCACCGGCGCTCCCACCAGCCCGGCGACCACACTCGGCAGCGCACCATCCATGCCGGCAGCGACCACGACGGCCCGGGCTTCCCGGAGCAGTTCGAGTCTGCCCAGCACCCGGTGCAGACCGGCTACGCCGACGTCAACCACGAGCTCGCTTGGCCGGCCGAGATAGCGCGCGGTCAGGTACGCCTCGGTGGCCACGGGTAGATCGGAAGTGCCCGCGGCCAGCACCGCAACCAGACCGCCGGTCGGTGCCGGCGGTTCGGGCGGCCACGCCAGTAGCCGGGCATCCGGGTGGTGCACGGCATCCGGCAGTACCTGCAGCACCGCCTCTGCGTGCTCCGCACTCGCCCGCGTGAACAGCGTGGTCACATCCGGGCGACCTCCCACGGCAGCGGCGATCAAGGCGACCTGTTCGGGCGTCTTCTCAGCGCAGTAGATCGCCTCAGGGAACCCGCGACGCCGACCCCGGTCCAGGTCGAGATCGGCCACGTCCTCCAGCCGGTGTCCGTCAGACACTCGGCGATTCCTGCTGCAAAACGGTGAGGGTGAACGCCCCGGACTGCATCCCGGCAAGATCCACGGTGACGAAACGGAAGCCGGCTCCGACCACCGCTCGACGGACGAGCTCCCGCGTCGGCTCGGTCACCGCCCGCACCAGATCAGGCATAGGCAGCTCGATCCGGGCCACGTCGCCGTGGTGGCGTACCCGGAGATCGGCGAAGCCGAGCTGCCGGAGCGCGCTCTCCGCCCGGTCGATCTGTCCTAGCTTCTCGGGCGTCACCTCCTCGTGATGAGGGATGCGCGAGGCCAGGCAGGGCGCAGCGGGTTTCTCCGCGCACGGCAGGTCCCAGGCCCGGGCCAGCTCCCGTACGTCGGACTTGCGCAGCCCGGCATCGGCCAGCGGCCGGAGCACCCGGTGAGAAGTCGCCGCCCGCGCGCCGGGCCGGTCGGTCCGGCGTACGTCGTCGGCGTTCTCCCCGTACGCCACCGCAGTCAGGCCGTGTGCCGCGACGACCTCGTCTGAGATGCGGCTGAACAGCTCGTCCTTGCAGTGGAAGCACCGGTCGGGACCGTTGGCCCGATACGCCGCCCGTTCTCCTTCCCGAGTGACCACCTCCACCACCGGTGCGCCGATGAATGCTGCGACCTCGTGGGCCTCGGTGCGTTCCGCCGTGGCGAGGCTCGGCGACACCCCGAGGATCGCGACCACCCTGGTGGGCCCAAGGATGCGAACCGCCGCGGCAAGCAGCACCGACGAGTCAACGCCGCCCGAGAACGCCACACCCAGCCGATCCACCGACTGCAGCGAAGAGGCGATCCTGGCGAGCAGCTCGTCAGGCCGGTCCGATTCCCGCCGCAGCGGCGTCATCTATTCACCCCTCGAGTCCGGCCAGGTCGATCCCGCGCCCGTCCGGCTCGCCGACACCCCGCCCGGCCGGCGGTGGTCCCAGCCGGTAGAGCACCTCGCCGGCATGTGGCTCGACGAAGGTGTCGGGATCGGCCTCGTACGCCGCAATGTCAACCTCCGCCGGATCGAGGTAGTTGAGGTTCACCGACCTTACGACGTCCTCCGGAATGCCGGTGGCCAAGGTGACGGTGACCCGGTTCTGCTCGCCACGCTCCGGATCCCAGGTGCCCTGGCCGCGTAGATGGGTCGAGTGGGCGAGGTCGCCCCACGGACGGTCGGCGAACCGTTCCCACTGACCGAGGAAGTAGTCGCGGTTGTGGTAGCCGATCTCGACGATGTCGGGATGCATCACCGACACCTGGCTGATGTGCGGCCCGTAGATGATCAGCTCGCCGCCGTCGGCGACGATCGGCTCCAGCTTGTAGAACCCCTTCGCCGCGGTCCAGATGTCCTCGTACTTGGTCGGCATGATCGACAGCACCCGGCGTACCGGCCGCTCCAGGTAGGTGACGTGGGTCTGCGCCGACACCTCCGCACAGGCCGCCCACGCGTCCTCCGGCGTGCCGAACGCCGCGGCGTGCAACGTGTCCGTGCCGGATGCGACAACCAGGCACAGACCCAGCCGCTGGGCCGGGATCAGCGTCGCGGCCTCGTTGACCAGCGCCCGCACCGGCGTGACGCCGCGGGTGCCGATCATCTGCGCGCTGGTGATCAGCGCGCCGACCCAGTGCGAGAGGTTGATCAGCTCCGGCCCCGAGACTCCCGGGAAGAAGTACTTGTTGCCGCCGGAGAATCCCACCACCTCGTGCGGAAACACCGGACCCACCACGATCGCCACATCCGCGTCGGCAACGAGGCGGTTGATCCGCACCTCGACACTGGTGCCGGTCATCAGCCCGCCGGTCAGCTCGGTGAGCCGCTCGGCACCGATCACCCCTAGCGACGTGAAAGTCTCCGGCCGCCACGACTCATGGTTGAGGATCGTCCAACCCGGAAAGACGGTTTCGGACTGGCCGGGCGGATAGCCGAGGTGCCGGCCCAGGTGCTCCTCGCTCATTCCCTGATGAGTGCCGAGGGCGATCACCACGGTGACGGCGGCGGCCCGGCCGGCGAGCGCCGAATACGCCGCCTGCATCAGCAACGGCAGCGGGCAGGTTCGGGTGCCGTCGGGAACGACCAGACAGACGCGCTTGCCGTCGAGATCGGCTCCGCGTAGCGCCGAGACGACGAACTCGGTGACCTCCCCTGGGGAGAGGTGCTCACCGACACCGCCGACGAAAAGCGCGCGCGCCGGGTCGCCCGGATCGGTTCCGTAGCTGGAGGAGGTGTCGGGTTCCCTGGTGATCGTCATCGCTGTCTGCCCCCGGTCCGTCTCTCTGTTCCCACACTGGGATTGTCCGCGTTCGTCGCGGTCTTGACTACGACTCGTCGTCGCCGACTTCCTCCAGCAGGCTGCTCTGACCGGCGGCCCAGTGCGGCAGCACCCACGCCGCGAACTGCTCGTTGGCGTACGCCGCACACCGGTCCCCCACGAGTGCGGCCCGGAACCGGCGACCGCGCCCGAACAGCGACATCATGTTGCTGGCCAGCAGCGTTACTCCCGGCACGCAGTTGAGGTAGTTCCCGTAACGGGTGCTCAGCCCCCACTCGGTGAGCAGTGAGAGGAAGTGAGCGGGATCCGCAGCCCGGCTCGCGGGTATGCTCCAGC
>JBKPNA010000038.1:0-2375 GCA_046765695.1 Actinomycetota bacterium
GTGGCCGTACGAAATGAGGGTCATCGGTCGGTCGATGCCGCTGCCCAGCGGCAGCTCGAGCTGCTGCCGGTGCATCATGCGTCCCGCACCTCGCGCCCGCTCGGGACCTTCGGATCCCGCCTTCCTCCACGCGCTCGCCACCCCGGCGCCATGCTGGTCATCTCGGACGGCGGTGCCTCGCTTGGTCGTCCAGGCGGGATCGGGCCCCTCGCTACCCGACGCTCGGTGCTCATGCAGGCACCTCAAGACGGTTCTTGGGCATGCGGAGGCCGTTTCGACGCAGCTCCATGGCGGCCAGCTCGTCGATCACCCGCCGATCGCCGTTCCGCCAGGCGCCGACCGGGTCGTCGCTCACCGCGGCCAGTACGTACAGCGGCTGTGACGCCATCGCCCGAAGCGCGAACAGGTCCAGGTCCGCGGTGGAGTCCAGGAACACTTGTGAGGCCTTGGCCTGACGATAGAACCGGATCCGGCGCGGCAGCCACAGGGCCACCACCATGGCGACGGGTATTGCGAAGACCACCCAACCGCCGATCAGCGCCAGCCGCTCGATGCTCGCCACCTGCTCGTTCGCCGAGTTGATGAGATTGGTCAGGCTCCCCGAGGCCGCGTCGAACGGCCGGCGCAGGTCGTCGCCGACTCCCGGCACCCGGGACGCCTGCTCGCCCGCGTCCCGCATGTTCTCCATCAGCTTGCTTGCCGTCCGCGCGGTCTCCCGGGCCGGGATGGCAAGCACCGCGATCACCCGGTTGACGAAGATCCCGATTGCCGCCCAGACGACCGTCCACCCCAGCACGAACAGATCACCGAAGATCTGGCCGGCGAGCCGGCTGGGGCGCGTGGAGTAGATGCCCATACCGGGGACATTACGCGGCATCGGGCTCGGTGGCAGGATGGCCCGGTGCGTCGCCTGTGCTCCGCCCTGCTGCTCTCCGTCACCGTCGCCCTGGCCGGCTGCAGCACCTCAGGTCCCCGGCCCGACCCGAGCCCGGCGGACACCCCCGAGCGGGCAGCCACCGAGCTGGCCGCCGCCCTGAGCAAGCAGGATCTGTCGGCGGTGGAGTTCGTCGGGGCGACCGGTCAGGACGTCAACGCGCTCTATCAACCGCTGATTGCCGGTATGGGCCCCCGAAAGCCGAACGTTGCTCTCGGCGGCGTCGCCCGGCAGGGCGACTCGGCAACGGCGACATTGAACGTCGTCTGGACCTTCCCCGGTGTGCCGCAGAAGTGGTCGTACACCGCGGACGCGCCGCTGACCAAGGACGGTGGACGTTGGAAGACCAACTGGCAACCCACCATCGTGCAACCGCAGCTGGACGGCAGCAACCGGCTGGCCCAGAGCCGGCTCGACCCCGAGCGTGGCGAACTGCTGGGTGAGGGCGGTGATCCGATCGTGCAGCTGCGCCCGGTGGTACGGATCGGCATCGACAAGTCAGGCTTGGCTGCCAGTGCCCTGGATTCGTCGAGCCGGCGACTGGCCCGCCTGGTGAAGATCGACCCCAAGGCGTACGCAGCCAAGGTTGCCGCGGCCGGGCCTTCAGCGTTCGTGGAGGCGATCGTGTTCCGGGCGACCGACCCGGACCGGCCGCCGAACAGGGCCGTCTTTGCCATCGACGGGGCACTGCCCATCGAGGACGAGCAGATGCTGGCGCCGACCCGGGACTTCGCCAGACCGATCATCGGGTCGGTCGGCCAGGCCACCAAGGAGGTCGTGGACGCCTCCGACGGCGCGGTGGTGGCTGGCGACCAGGTCGGCCTGTCCGGCCTGCAGCAGCGCTACGACAAGTCCCTGCGGGGCACGCCCGGCGTACGAGTGGAGCTCGCGCCGGCGAAGCAGCAGTCCGGCTCGTCCGCCAGCCCGTCGCCGAGGCCAACGCCGTCAGCCAGCGCAACGGCCAAGCGGGTCGTGGTGTTCGAGGCCAAGCCGATCGGCGGGAAGCCGCTGACCACCACCCTCAACATCGGCCTGCAGAGCCTCGCCGAGAGGACCCTGGCGAAGAGCAAGCCGGCGAGCGCGCTGGTCGCCATCCGGCCATCGACGGGAGCCGTGGTCGCCGCGGCCAACAACGCGGGCACCCGGGGTGTCTCGATCGCCACCGTGGGGCACGCGCCGCCAGGGTCCACGTTCAAGGTGGTGACCGCGCTGGCCCTGGTCCGGGCCGGTCTGTCCCCGGACTCCTCGGTGAGCTGCCCGCGCACCGTCACCGTCAACGGTAAGACGTTCAAGAACTACAGCGACTACCCGAGCGGGTCGTTGGGACAGATCCCGCTGCAGACCGCGCTGGCGCAGTCCTGCAACACCGCGTTCATCGGTCAGCGCGGCAGGATCAAGGGCTCGGGTCTTGCCGAGGCGGCGGGATCGCTCGGCGTAGGCA
>JBKPNA010000039.1:0-3764 GCA_046765695.1 Actinomycetota bacterium
GTGTCGGGCATGCCATCGATCCTGATCCATCTCGCTGGTCGCCAGCAACAGAGGTCACGGCCCTGCCGGGAGAATTGATGCGTGCGACTCACCGGCGACGGGCATGTGCACAGCGAGTGGTCTTGGGACACAGGCGGCCCGAGTTCCGACGCGGCCGGGCGGATGGAGGCAATGTGTCACCGGGCGCTCGGGATCGGGCTGCCGGCCCTTGCCTTCACCGAGCACCTGGACATCACAGGTTGGGCTATCGGCCGGGAGGATCTGCTCGACCATCTCCGTCCCCTCGTGGATGCCAACGGAGTTCTCACACCCGAGCCGTTCGATGCTGCCGGCTACCTGGACAGCATTGAGCGGTGCCGTTGGAAGTTCCCGGAGCTGCATGTCCTCACCGGCGTCGAGCTGGGCCAGCCACACATCGACGAAGCCTCCGCGCGAAGGCTGGTGGATCTCTCGGCGCTGGACCGGGTGAACGGCTCCCTGCACACGCTGCCCGTTTCGGACGCACCCGGGGCGGTTCGTTCTGAACCGATCACTTTGTACCACCAGTGGCCGGCGGAGCGGGTCGTCCGGGACTATCTGGCGGAGGTGCACCGGCTGATCTCCGGGTCGGACGCCTTCGACGTGTTGACTCACATCGAGTACGCGGTGCGTTCCTGGCCAACACCGACGGCAGGCCCGTTCAAGCCTCGGACATTTGAAGATGAGTTTCGGCAGGCGATGAGCGCCCTGGCCGGCAGCGGCAGGGCTCTGGAGCTGAACGTGGGCGGCCCGATACGACCGTGGATCGCACAATGGTGGAGCGAGGAAGGCGGCCGCGCCATCACACTGGCCAGCGATGCTCACACCCCGGATGCCTTGGCCAGCAACTTCTTCGAAGCGATGGCAATGGCAGAGCACTTCGGCTTCCGGCCGGGGCGAAACCCCGAGGACGTCTGGACTCGCTGAGCGGGTTCCTCACCGTCGGAAACGACGGAAGCGGCGCGCCGTCGGTCAGCTCGGCGCCCCCGGGTCACCCGGGATTGCCAGGTCGTCGACATCTGGCAAGGGGGGCCGGGCCGTCGTCGGTCGGTCCAGATAGAACAGCGCCGTGGAGGCGATGTCGTCGTGAAGCGGGTTGTAGCGCCCGCCGGACTTCCAGCCCAGTGCCTGAAGATCGACTCGGAGGTCCTCGTGGAAGTAGATCGGGTCGGCAACATGCCAGCGGTACATCCCGAAGCGCTGCTGGCTGTCGTAGAGTCCGTCGGGTCTCAACACCTGCGGCATGCCCAGGTAGGGCGTGCTGAACTCGGTGTAGCCCCTGCCCGGGACGTCGAAGTTGTACGCGCCGCCGAAGTAGTCCTCCGTGCCGGTTCCCGCAATCGTCGGAAACTCCTCGTCACCGTCCAGGTAGAACTTGACTTCCCCCTCCCCCCACCAGCCGGGTGAGTTGACCGCCCAGGCCACGTAGGTGCCGACGTAGTGACCCCTACCGGTGACTCCGGTCAGGATCGGATGCGTTTGGCGTTCCGGCAGCGGGTTGCTGCGTCGGAATTGGGCGTGCAGATACCCCGAGTCGGTCTGGTCCTCCCCCGTCTCGTAGGTGATCTGGTAGTAGACGATCGCCGGCTGCCCGATCAGGTTCTCCAAGGTGAGCCGGGCACCGGACTCGAACGGCATCGGCCAGTAGGAGTTGAAGCCGCCGTGGGGGTTGGCCGCGATCATCAAGGAACTGACCTGGGCGAACCTGCACCAGCCATTGACGAAGAAGTCGCCGAGCGGCACCTCGATCGCCGGTTCGTCCGCTCCGTCCCAGTAGGCGCGGAGGATGAGGCTGCGCCAACGGGAGGGATGCGTCGTCACCCAGATGTGGGTGATCCGGCCGGCGGCTGCGATGGATCCGAGTTCGAAGGTCTGGTGGCCGGCGATCTCCACCGACGGCGAGACCTTCCAGCCGACACCTAGCTCGCGCGCGGCGAAGGCTCCTGTCCCCTCCGTTGCCCGACCGCCGCCGCCTCTGGCTCCGGTGAAGTTCTCCGGACTGATGGACCAGGTCTGCACCCCGCGTAGCCGGGCTAGATCAAAACTGGACAAGACAGTCTCCTTCGTGTGGGCGTCGGCCTGCGACTCTACGAATCTGCACTCTTTCCTACGATCTGCACCCGCTGCATCGGGTGCAGATCGCAGAAAACGGTGCAGATCGTGTTGGCTGGCGACACTTGATCCGGCGACGTCACCTGTGAGGACGGCAAACATGAACTCTTCCCAGCCCCCCGTACGGGTCGTGGTGTTCGACCTGGGCGAGGTCCTGGCGACACCGTCGGGTTTGCTGGTCGAGTTGGCCGGACGGGTCGGGACGGACGAGGCAACCATGACCACCGCCTACTGGGCGCACCGCGACCTTTACGACCGCGGTGGTGATGCCGACACCTACTGGTCGTCGGCGCTGGCTCACGCGGGTGTGCCGTTCGACGCGGACGTCGCCCGGGCCCTCAGCGATCATGACTCCATCGCCTGGACGACGCTGCGAGCCGACGCTCGACAGACGCTGGCCGAGTTGCACGAGGCGGGAGTCCGGGTGGCGATCCTCTCCAACGCGCCACGTGAGCTGGCGGCTGCTGCGCGGCGCAGCGACTGGTCGGTCTGGATCGACCATTGGTTCTTCTCCGGCGAGCTGGGCATGGCCAAGCCCGACGACGCGATCTACGCCGCCGTCACCTCCGCGCTGGGAGTCGACGGATCGGAGGTCCTCTTCTTCGACGACCGGCAGGTCAACGTCGACGCAGCCCGGCGGGCCGGCTGGCAGGCCCAGCTGTGGACCTCGGGGGCGGCCGTGCAGGACACGCTTCGGGCGGTGGGACTGCTGCGCCGACGCTGAGGACGCAGCTGAGGCAACGGAGGTACGGTCGAGTTTCTTGCCGGCGCTCCCGGCTTATCAGCGTCGAGGCTGCTGCTGGCTCGCTATGGTGGGGAGTAGACGGGGTCACGCCTGGAGCATCCCGGCCGAGAACCCGTTCAAAGGCGCCTGCGATGAGCGCGACTACAAGGAACAGTTCCACTGCCATGACCGCCGCCGAATCCCGATTGCGGCGACGTGAACGCGGCGCCCGCGCGCTGATCTGGCTGTATGCCGCGGCTACGGGACTGGCTCTGGTGCTGTGGCTCACCATGCGCTGGCAGGCCCACCGCCCCAGCGGGCTGGAACTGCTGTTCGGGGTGGTCAACATCCCGCTGTCCCACTCCCTGGTCTCCTTCGTGGTGCTGCTGATCATCACCCGGGCGCTGATCGGCCGGAAACGGATCGGGCTGATCGCGGTCGCCGCCCTTCAGTTGCTGGGCATGTACCTCGGCGTGGTCGCCTTGGCCCGGCTGACCACGGCACCAACGCCGAACGGCTGGGAGTCGCGTCACGTGTTCACCCAGTGGCTCGATGTGCTGTCGTTGTTCATCGGCGCCATCGTCCTGATCGGGCTCTGGCAGCTGCGCGCCGAGTTTCCCGGGCATCTGCGGCGGGGGTCGTGGGGTCGGCTGGCGGCCGCAGTCGCAATTGGCGGAACGGTGACCGTAACCGTTACCTGGCTGTTGCTCCAGCTCACCGATCAGCTTCGCAGCGGCTCACAATGGCAGCAGCTCCTCGATGTGCTGGCACGCAGCCTCGGCGACGTGGACGCCGATACCGACAGGCAGCTGAACGGGATCCCGGCCTGGATACCGCAGGTCACGTCGATCCTGATCAGCCTCACCGTCGTGACAGCTGTCACGCTGTTCCTCCGGTCGGGGACCACGCC
>JBKPNA010000040.1:0-6086 GCA_046765695.1 Actinomycetota bacterium
GCTCACCTCGAGGCACAGCGCAGCGCCGCGGGTGAGCCGGACAGTGCACCGGGTCGCCTGAGCGTGCCGGACCACGTTGGTGACGCACTCCGTGGCGATCCGATACGCCGCAACCTCGACCGCCGCCGGCAGCTCTGCCACCCCGTCGCCCAGCACCTGGACCTGGGGTCGGCCGCCACTGGCGGCGGTAACGGCCTCGCCGGCCTGCCGCAGGGCGCCGATCAGTCCAAGCTCGTCCAGGGCGGCCGGCCTCAGGTCACGGGAGATCCTGCGTACGTCGGTCAGCAGGCTCCCGACGTCGGTCTCCAGACCCGCCAGCTGCTCCTCTGCGGACTCGTCCCGCCGTACGACCGCGCGGCGCGCGGCCCCGACGCTGAGAGCCAGCCCGGCAAGCGCGGGGCCCAGACCGTCATGAAGCTCCCGGCGCAGCCGGCGACGCTCCTCCTCCCGTGCCGCCACCAGGCGTTCCCGGGACCGGCGCAGGTCGGCGCTGAGCGACATCTCGGCTGCCGCCGCCGCGATCAACCGGGCGAAGTCGGCCAGCAACGCCTGGTCACGTGAAGTCTGGCGGCGCTCACCGGTCCGCAGCCCGACCGTCAGCGTCCCCACGTGCTGCCCGGCGTGAACCAGTGACAGATCAACGCTATCCCCCTGCAGCTTCCCGGTGACCGCCGCGGGCTGATCACTGTCCGCAAGGGCGATGGCCACATACGGCAGCCGCAGTGAGTCGGCGACCGCGGTCGCGATGGTGGCGAGTCCGGTCGGATGCGTCGTCGCCGTCGTCTCCAGCTGCCGGCCCCTGCCGGCCAGGGCGTCGTACGGGTTGAGCCGCTGGCCGTAGATCAGCCGGTCGACCGCCCGCTGCAGCCACTCCCGGGCCGGCCCGACTCCCAGCGCGACCACCACAGCGGCGAGCACGGCGCCGGCCACGCTCTGCTGCAGCTGCTCACCGAGCAGCCAGGCGAACAGCGCGAACGCCCCAACGATCGCGGTCGTCAGCACGCCGTACACCACCGCCCGGTTGAACAGCCGCTCCACGTCGTACAGGTGGTAGCGCACCACCGCCAGGCCCAGTGCGGCGGCGAGAAAGGCAGCCCCGATCAGTCCGGGCAGCTCGACGGGAAGCACCGCGACACCCACGTTGAACAGCAGGGCCAGGAACAGCCAGCCGACCTGGGCTCTGGTGGTCGAGTCGCCGGCGCGGAACCGCAGCAGCAAGCCGACCAGCCCGAGGGCCGCGAACGCGAGCACCAGTGCGACGAGCGGATAGAGCAGCGCGGCGCTGTCACTCCACGGAAACACCGCGAGCGGGTTGCGATGGCCGGGGAAGTCGGCCATCGGCAGGCTGGAGGTGAACGCAAGCAGGGTGGTGATGGCCGTGAAGCACACCGCCGCCCAGCCCAGCAGCCGCCAGCGCGGTGACTGCCAGCTACCGGTCGGATAGATGAACGGGAGGACCACCGCTGCGAGCAGGAAACCGGGAATCCAGGCGAAGGCGCCTACCCACGCAGCCAGATCGACGGCCGCGAGTCCTTGCCCGGTGCGCTCCGCGTAGGAGACCCACCGTGCACCGAGGACCGTCAGGGAGTTGAACTGGCCCTCGGCCACGAAGAGCCAGGACAGGGCGTTCCGGGGGCGGTCGGCGACGGCCAGTGCACCCAGCAGGCCGAACGTCACGCCAAGTACGGCGTTCGTCGCCTCGTTCTCGTCAACGAGTTCGCCCAGCGACGCGCGGTCGGCAAGCGCCAGCCGAGCCGCCGTCAGCACCGCGACTGCCGCCGCCACAGCCAGCGTGGTGGCGGCGTAGCCGGCGATCCTGTCAATCCAGGCCCGGGGGCCCGGAGATTCGGGCACGAACCTCAGTATGCGCACTCGGCGTTACTGCTGCCCAGGGAGCGGCGTACGCCGGTCGCGCACGATCGCGACGGCCATCCAGGTGAAGGCGATGAAGGAGAACGCGTGCGACGGGAACGCCATGTCAGGCGCGGCGAAATCGATCACCATGAACACGGAGACCAGCAGGATCGCACCGCGCGGTACGGCCCGGGAGCGCCACAGCGCCACCATCAGCAGCGGCAGGCCGATCGACAAGGTACCAATGAACATCGCGAGCAGGGGCATGCCGAGGGCCGGCTGGATGGAGGCCGTTGCAGTCGTGGTCGTCGCCGCCGACACGCCGCCGTCGAGGAAGGCGACCTCCGCCCCCTCGAAGCCGTGGACCGCAGCGAGCCCGCAGAACCCGACAACGCTGAACGCAACGGCAACCCGGGCCAACCGGGGCATTCGCCATGCCCGCTGCCCCAGTTGCAGCGTCGCGCCGATCAGCAGCGGGACCGCGAGCAGGCCGATGACGACATCGATGGCGTGGGTCGTGGTGTGCGCGGCCATCCAGTCGAATCGGGCGCGGTCGTCGGCGAACGGCGGCTCGATCATCTCCTCGATCAACTGCAGCGTCGCGCCGCCGACCAGCATGGCGGCAACGAGCCAACGACTCAGCGGTCGAGGCGCCCGGTAGCTCGGGGCAACCGAGCTGCCGCGGCTGGTGGTGATCTGACCTGACACTGTTGTCATCGGAGTGCTCCTCGTCGTGTGCTCCTGACGAGAAGGGTCGCCTCAACCATGTCCCGGACGCACGGGAGCGCCGTCCCGACTTCGATCCGGGACAGCAGCTGTCAGGACGGACCGGCTGAAGGGCGGCCGAGCCCCCGCACATCGAGCCCGCCGTCACTAGCCACCACGATGCCGGTGGTGGCGGCGGCATTGGCCCGGGAGGCCAGTTGCACGTAGTGACCGGTGTAGTCCGCCGGACTTGGCAGGAACCCCAGCGGCACGGCCGCGCTGGCGAGCTGGTCGAGATCTGGCACCGATGACGGGGTTCGCTCCCCCAGGCCGAGTGACTGGGGTCCGCGGATGTCCGTGCGCATGAAGCCCGGAGCGACACCATTGACTCGTACGCGGGGCGCCAGCTCGTAGGCCATCTGGCGGACCAGCCCGACCACGGCGTGCTTCGACGCCGTGTAGACCACGCCGCCCACACCGGCGTGGCTGGATGACATGGATGCCGTCAGCAGCACGGATCCGCCGCTCTCCAGCAACGCTGGAAGGGCCGCCTTCACACCCAGCAGGCACGCCTTGACGTTGAGCGCGAACAGCTCGTCGAAGGCACGGCCGAGGGCGTCGATCGGGGTGTCCACCAGGCTGGCGCCGTAGTCGAACATCCCGGCATTGCCGATGAACGTGTCGAGCCGGCCGAACAGCTCAAGGGCGCGTGCCGCCGCCCGCTCATTGTCCTCGGCGACGGTGACGTCGCCGGCCACTCCCGCGACAGACCCAGGGTGGGCAGACTCCAGCGTCTCCAGCCGATCGGCAGCTCGGTCGAATGCGACGACTCGCGCTCCCTCCGCGACGAAGCGATCAACCAGTGCGCGACCCAGTCCCGAACCGGCGCCGGTGATCAGCGCCACGTCACCTTCCAGCCATCCCATCCCAGTCCCACCTATCCTCGAGCGAACGCGGCGGCCATCGCCACGGCGGCATCCTCGTCCACTTCGCCGTCTGCACCTAACGCCATGTCGATCAGCCTGGGGTCGGCGGCCTCGGCGATCACCGCCAGTGCCGCGGCAACCTCGGCCTGCTCGCGCCGCGTCGGAGTCGCCCCGGCCTCGGCTCGGAGGGCAGTCGCTGCGCCGAGCAGCCGGGCCGCGTGCTCCGGCACGTCCGGAGCCAGAGCCGTCGCCATACCGACGAGCGAGTCGATGACACCCAGGCGGTCACCCATCCGATGGCGGAGTGCAAGAGCCCGCGAATGCAGCGCAATCGCCTCCGTCGGCAGTCCCACCTCGGCGCTGATCCGAGCCAGGCCCCACAGACTGTTGGCCTCATGGCGCGGGACCTGCCCCGCCTGGGCGGTTTCGAGGTCGGCCTGGAATTCCCGCTTGGCCGCATCGAGATCACCTCCCAGCAGCCCCGCCACCCCCAGCACCCAGCCAAGCGACACCCGGCGCATCGGATGCGGCAACGCCGACAGCGCCCGTGCCTCGCGAGCCAAGCGTCGCGCCTCGTCCAGGCGCTGGTCCTCCAGCGCGAGGCCGGCCTGCGAACAGCGCACGCCGGCCACCTCCGCCGGCGCCCCGAGCTCCTCGGCCACAGCCAACGCGCGATCGAGTGCGTCGGCGGCGCCAGCACCTCCCGTGCGCAGCAGAGCCTCCCCCTTCAGCCGAAGGGCGTGGGCCCGTACGCGGCGGTTGCCAAGATCTTCTGCCAGCTCGGTTGCTTGAACCGACAGGCGTTCGGCGAGCACCACATCGCCCCGCAACAGGGCCACCCATCCCAGCTCCGCCAAGAGCAAGGGGCGCGCCGACAGATCGCCGATCGAGGAGGCAACAGCGAGGGCGTCTCCGTACGCCTCCTCCGCCGCTTGATACTGCCCGAGCCAGAGGCGGATCTCGGCGGCCGAGCCGAGCACCAGCCGGAGCTGCTGATCATCTCCGGTTCGTCGGGCCAGGTCGATGGCCCGGTCGACCAGTTGCCGGGCCAGATCCTGGCGAGCGTTGCTTCCGGCGGCGATGGCCAGGCTACGGAGAATCCCGACCTGGACCCGTTCATCACCGGCGCGTTCCGCCCGTTCCAGAGCTTCCGCCCACAGCGTCTGCGCCCCGGCCAGGCGGGAATGGCGGAACTCCAGGTAACCCTTCCCAGCCAGCGCGCGGGCCAGGACCAGGTCGTCGTCGGCCTCGGCCGCACGTTGGTGTGCCTCGGCGAACCGCTCGCCCGCTTCGGCAAGGTCGCCTCTCAGCAGCAGCAGGTTTCCCAAGGCAACGAGGGCCCGCCCGCGCAGTCGCCCGTCGACACCGTCGGGCTGAGCCACAGCGGCGCGGAGCCGCTCGCATCCCTCCGTCCAATCTCCATGCGAGGTCCAGAACGGCGCCATGGCAGTGCAGATGCGAAGCGCGACGGTCGCGTCGTCTGCCGCAAGAGCCGTGTCGATGGCGCGCCGGACGTTGTCCTGGTCGGCGGCCAGGTCGCGCATGATCTCGGGTCGGCCGCTGCGGCCGATCACTGCCTCAACAGCCTCGACACGATCCGCGAACCAGGCTCGATGACGCGCGGCCAGCTCGCCATCCTCGCCCGCCGCCTTCAGCTCGATCGCCGCCAGCTCCCGAACCGATTCCAGCATGGACCAGCGTTCCGGGAGCTCTGGGTCTGGAACCAGCAGCGATGCCCGAGCCAGGTGGCGGAGCATGGGAGGAACGTCGGCTGCGGTGATGGGCGAGCCGCCACACACCTCAGCGATCGCCTCGGTGGCTCCGCCGCCTCCGGCGAATGTGCCGAGCCGAGCAAAGAGGCGACGCTCGTCGCGGCCGAGCAGGTCAAGGCTCCACTCCAGCGCAGCACGGAGTGTCTGGTGGCGAGGCGGTGCGGTCCGGCGTCCGTGACTCAACAAGGAGAAGCGGTCCGCCAGACCGGTCAGCAGACCGCTGAGCGGGCGGTCGGCCAGCGCCGCTGCGGCCAGCTCGATGGCGAGCGGGATCCCGTTCAGATGAGCCACGATGTGGGCGACATCGGCGGCATTGTCGTCCGTCAGCTCGAAATGAGGGTTGGCGGAGCGGGCTCGCTCGACGAACAGGCGCACCGAGTCAGTGGCGGCGAGCTCCGTGGCGCTTCCGGGGCCGTCGGGTTCCGCGACCGGCAGGGGGTTGATCCGCCACACCACCTCGCCTTCGACGTCGATCGGCTCCCTGCTGGTGGCCAAAATCACCAGGCGCGGGCAACGGCGGGAGAGTCGTTCAGCGATGTCTGCCACTGCGTCGAGGAGATGCTCGCAGTTGTCCAGCACCAGAAGGGCTATCTTGTCGGCCATCACCTCGATGAGGACCTCGTCGATGCTCCTCCCCGGCTCCGCAGCAACTCGGGTGGCCTCGGCAACAGTCCGGGGTACCGACGCGGGATCCGTCAGCGCCGCCAGCTCAACCAGCCATGCACCATCGGGAAAGCGGTCCATGACGTCGAACGCAACCTGGATCGCAAACCGGGTCTTGCCAACGCCCCCCAATCCGACGACGCTGACAACGCCCTCCGTCCTGAGC
>JBKPNA010000041.1:0-16621 GCA_046765695.1 Actinomycetota bacterium
CGCTCGTCCTGAGCCACAGCTCTTGCTGCGCTCGAACAGCCCGGGTCGGTGGCGCGATCAGTCGTTGATCGCGCCACGGCGCAGGTCACGCCGCAGCTCCGACGGCAACGCGAACACCAAGGACTCCTCGGCCAGCCGCTCCTCGCGAGCCTCCGGGAAACCGCGGCTCACCAGGAAGTCCAAAACCCCTTGCACCAGATCCTCCGGCACCGAAGCACCACTGGTGACCCCGACCGAGCTCACTCCCTCCAGCCACTTCGGGTCGATCTCCCCCGCGTTGTCCACCCGGTACGCGGCGCCCGCGCCCGCCTCCAGCGCGACCTCCACCAGCCGTACCGAGTTCGAGGAGTTCGCCGATCCGACGACTATCACGAGATCGCTGTGGGCGGCGATCTGCTTGACCGCCAGCTGCCGGTTCTGGGTCGCGTAGCAGATGTCGTCACTCGGCGGATCCATCAACAACGGGAACCTCTCCCGCAGCCGCGACACAGTCTCCAGCGTCTCGTCCACGCTGAGGGTGGTCTGGCTCAGCCAGGCCAGCCGGCTGGGATCTGAGACCTCGAGCCGATCGACGTCCTCCGGCGACTGGACCAGCGTGACGTGCTCCGGCGCCTCACCCGTCGTCCCTTCGATCTCCTCGTGGCCGGCGTGGCCGATCAGCAGAATCTCCCGGTCGTCGCGGGCGAACCGGCGAGCCTCCTGGTGCACCTTGGTCACCAGCGGGCAGGTGGCGTCGATCGTCTTCAGCCCCCGCTGCCGGGCTTCGGCATGTACGGCCGGTGAGACGCCGTGCGCGGAGAACACCACTGTCGCGCCCGGCGGCACCTGTGCCAGCTCATCGACGAAGATCGCACCCCGCTGCTCAAGATCCTCCACCACGTGCCGGTTGTGCACGATCTGCTTGCGCACATAGATCGGACCGCCGTACGTGTCCAGGGCCTTCTCCACCGTGACCACTGCCCGGTCCACTCCCGCGCAATAGCCGCGAGGGGCAGCCACCACCACCGAACGAGGCGGCGTCGCGGTGGTCGAGCTCGAAGCACCTGGCGCAGTCACGCAGACGAGTGTAGGTGTCGGGGCCGGTACGCCGCCCGCTCTGCGATGGCCGCCCCTACGCTCGTTGCGTGCCTCTGGAGTCGTCACCGGACAACCCGCAACCGCTGCGGCGGATCGCGCATCTGGTCCGCGGCTGGGTCGACCGGCTCGGCGCGGTATGGGTCGAGGCGCAGCTGATCGAGATCAGCCGGCGAACCGGTCGGACGATCTTCCTGACCCTGCGGGACCGGCTCGCACCGGTCTCGGCCTCGGTGATGATCTCCGCAACGACCCTTGACTCAGCCGGGCCGCTGGCGGAGGGAGCCACCGTGGTCGCTCGGTTGAAGCCGTCCTACCACGAGGAGTCGGGCCGGTTCAGCTACTACTGCGACGCCATCACACCGGTCGGCGAGGGCCGGCTGCTGGCCCAGCTGGAGCAGACGAAGCGGCTGCTGCAGGCCGAAGGCCTGTTTGATCATGCCCGCAAACGAGCGCTGCCGTTCCTGCCACAGCGGGTGGGGCTTATCACCGGCGCCGACAGCGCGGCCGAACGCGATGTGATCGAGAACGCCCGTCGCCGTTGGCCCGCGGTCCGGCTGGCCATCCGCCACACGCTGGTGCAGGGCCCGCAGGCCGCCGAGCAGCTGATCGCCGGACTCCGCCAGCTCGACAGCATGCCCGAGGTCGAGGTCATCGTGATCGCCCGGGGCGGCGGGTCGCTGGAGGATCTGCTGCCGTTCTCCGACGAAGGCCTGGTCCGGGCGGTCGCCGCCTGCCGTACGCCGGTGGTCAGTGCGATCGGCCACGAGTCCGACAACCCGATCCTGGACCTGGTGGCCGACTACCGCGCCTCGACGCCAACGGACGCGGCCAAACGGATCGTGCCCGACGCCGCCGATGAGAGTGCCCGGATCCAGCAGGCCAGACAGCGGCTCGTCCAGAGCATCATGGCCCAGATCACCCGGCAGCAGGAGATCCTGAACGCCCTCCGGTCCCGGCCGGTGCTGGCCGACCCGACCGCCAGCTTCGAGCTGCGCACGGCCGAACTCGCTGCCCTGCGCGACCGTGCTCGCCGCGCCATCGAGGCTCGGCTGGACCGGGAACAGGTCGCGGTGCGCCACGATCTCGACAAGATCCGAGCCGTGTCGCCGCAGGCCACCCTGGAACGCGGCTACGCGATCCTGGTCGGCGCGCGCGGTCAGCCGGTCAACTCCGTCCGCCAGGTGGAGCGGGGCGAAGATATGGTCGCTCACCTGGCCGACGGCCAGCTCGTCGTAGGAGTCCGCGAGGTCAAAGTTCGAGGAGGGACATGATCGAGCCGCCGGCAGACCCGCCGCTGAGCTACGAGCAGGCCCGCGACGAGCTCATTCAGCTCGTCCAGCGCCTGGAGACCGGCGGCGCCCCGCTGGATGAGTCACTGGCGTTGTGGGAGCGCGGCGAGCAGCTCGCCGCGATCTGCCAGGCCTGGCTCGACGGCGCCAAGGCGCGGGTCGAGGCCGCGCGTACGCCGCCGGATCGGAGCGAGCCGTCCTGAGACTCCCGCGTTTCCCGTCTCGAGATGGCTAACCGGTGTCCTTGTTCACTCTGAGGCACTCCTTAGCCGCCCCAGGACGGCAAACCGCGAGACGACGCACGCGTACGCCGCCGCCCCTATGCGCTGAGCTTCAGCTCGTCGTCCAGGGTGCGGGGCGGCACGAACCTGCGGCGGTAGTCGACAGGCGCCAGACCGACCTCGCGCCGGAAGTGCTCACGCATGACCACGGCCGAGTTGAATCCGACCCGGGCCGCGATCTGCTCCACGCCCAGGTCACTCTCCTCCAGCAGGCTGCGAGCGGCCAGGATGCGCTGCTGGGTCAGCCACTTGTGCGGCGTAGTCCCGGTCTCGGCGGTGAACCTGCGGGCGAACGTCCGGTCGCTCATCATGGCTCGCTTGGCGAGCGACGCCGCCGAGTGGGGCTCCGCAAGGTTCTCCAGAACCCAGCCGAGCACTGGCGACAGGCTGTCGCCCGAGGACGCCGGTATTGGCATCTCGACAAACTGCTGCTGGCCACCGTCGCGCTGCGGCGGCACGACCATTCGCCGCGCGATCTTGGTCGCGATCGCGGTGCCGAGCTCGCGGCGTACCAGGTGCAGGCACGCGTCGATCCCGGCGGCCGTCCCGGCGCTCGTGATCAGGTCGCCGTCGTCGACGTAGAGCGCCCGCGGGTCGACGATGGCCTCCGGGTAGTGCTGCTGCATCAGGTCGGCGTACTTCCAGTGCGTCGTGCACTTGCGGCCGTCGAGCAGTCCGGCCGCGCCAAGCAGGAAGGAACCCGAACACAGGCTCAGCACGGTCGCTCCGGCGGCATGGGCGTCGCGGAGCGCCTGCAGTACCGGTGCCGGGTAGTCATCGGGCTGCCGAACGAGCGTCGCCGAAGCGATGACGAGGTCACTGCCGGCAACGGCGTCCAACCCGTGGCTGGCCGTGATGCTGAACGCGGAGACGTTCTTGGTCTCCAACGGCGCTCCCGGCCGCTCGGCGCAGACCCGGAAGTCGAACGGCGGCACGCCGTCGTCGGCGCGGTCCAGACCGAACACCTCGACGGCAACCCCGAACTCGAACACGGCGATCGGCTCGACCAGGATCACGCTGACCTGCGACAGTGGCATGCACCCAGCATAGTGGCAGGAATCTTGCGTACGCCAGTCCGCTGCCAATCAGACGCTAACCGGACGCGGAAAGCGTGGCGGCGTACGCCTCCAATTCCTCGTAGGGCAGGTCGCCGGAGATGATCGAGGTCACCTTGGGATCCCGGCGGACCAGCGATCGAGTACGCCCGTCTGGACTGACCAGGCGTTGCCAGACCTGCCCGTTGACCGTGCTGTCCCCGTCTGTCCTGCCGGCACGGCTCTGCTGATCAACCAGGTCGTCGGCCAGCAGGTCGCCTTGATCCAGCCCGATGAAGACATCGTCGACGTTCAAGAAACCCAGCTGCCACAGGTTGCGGACCGACAACTCGCCGCTCTGGGTGGGCTTGCCAACCTCGGCCCAGTCTGCCTGGGTGGCCCGCCAGCCTTCGGGGGGCTGGGTCGGGGCGAGCACCGGGAAGGGCGCCTCCCGGCGTGCCGTGGCGAGCACCGCCCGCCAGTCGACCTCCTTGACCGGGCGATCCTTCGGCACGTCGGTGAACACCAGCGTGATGATCACCAGCGGGATGAGGATCACCGCCAGGGACCGGATCATGTCTCCCGGCGTCGCCAACCGGTTCGCCCGTGCCACGTCCTCCATCCTCACAGAGACCGCAAACCAGGGTGGGTGTCGTGACGAGGGCTACCTCTGGGCGAGGCCATCCAGCGTTCGGCTTGCGATCAACTGCGGCGCCGGCCGAACGCGAGGGTTCGGCAGCACCGGGCTGCGACCGGCGGTGTAGCTGGCTTCGGCCGTGATGGGCTTCGCCCGCCGTGGCAGGAACGGGTCGCCGACGTACAGCACCGGTAGGCCCATCACCCGACGTACTCGCTTGGCTTTGCTCAAGGGCCAGTAGCTTGCGGCCTCTGCAGTCCTGGAGAGCTCCAGCGTCGGACCTGATCCCACCAGCAGGGGGCCACCCTTCGCAACGGTCATTGGGTCACCGTCAGCCCGGATGGAGCGGGGTCACTCCATTTACTTCGTAAGAGGGAGCAATTTCATTACCGATTTCACCGTATCTGCCACCGAACCTCTCGTCCCCAACGAGGACGAGAGGCCGGCGGGCAGCGGCTCCACCCCGCATTGTGGGCCTCCTGACGCAGCAGGCATGCACGCCGCCCTTCTGAGGGACTGATTCGTGCCAGCCCCAGCTGGCGCGACGATCCCCCAGCCCTGGGAAGTCTCAGAAGAGATTCGTGATCGCTCCGGATGGATTCAGACGGCGATGCGGCGCCCCCGAGCCGCAGATTCGGCTCCCCCCGGTAGCAGAAACGGTACCCCAATCGACACGCAAGACTGATCACGACAAGCGGAGGGTCGAGATGGAGACGGTGCAGACGCTGGCCTGCTGGAACGGGCCACGCGGCGAGGTCGTGCTGCGACACAGGAGCGGAGATGGGCGGGATGTCGATGAGCTGATCGTCAACGGGATCTTCGCCATGGACTCCGGCGAGACGTCGAGCGAGCAGGCGCTCGCCGACCTCGCCCTGGCCGGTCGAACGCAACGCCGGGTGCTGTTGGGCGGGCTCGGACTCGGCTACACCGCGGCAGAACTACTCAGCACGGGGGTGGATTGCCTCGACGTGATCGAGATCGAGGAGTGCCTGGTCGCGTGGGCGTACGCGGGGCTCACCCCCACCCTTGCCTTCGTCGCCCGCCATCCGAGAACGGCGCTGCACGTGGCGGACATCGCCAGCGTGCTGCACGGCAGCCAACCCTGCCCCCCAGGGCCCTGGAACGCCATCGTGCTCGACGTCGACAACGGTCCTGACTTCCTGATCCACGGCGGCAACGCAGGTCTGTACACCGAGCCCGGCATGGCGGCCGCGTACGCGCAACTGGCCAGCGGAGGCACCCTGGCCATCTGGTGTCAAGGGCCGGCGCCCGAGCTGCTGGACGTTCTCCGGCAGCTCTCGGCCTCGGCGAGACCGCACAACTTCCAGCGGGTACGCGAGGGCCGGCAGCTGTCGTACGTCATCTACACCGTGACCAGGCCCTGACCACGTGCAGCGCTGAGCCACAATAAGGCCATGACCGCAGCTGCCACCGACGCCGACTTCCGCATCGAACGCGACACCATGGGCGAGGTGCGGGTTCCGGCCGCCGCCCTCTACAAGGCACAGACGCAACGCGCCGTGGAGAACTTCCCGATCTCGGGAATACCCATCGACCCGGCGTTGATCACAGCACTCGGTCTGATCAAGGGCGCCGCCGCCCAGACCAACGCGCAGCTGGGCGTACTCGACGCCGATCGGGCGGCCGCGATCGAGAAGGCCGCTGCGAGTGTCGCGGCCGGGAAGCACAACGGCGACTTCCCGATCGACGTCTTCCAGACCGGCTCCGGCACCTCCAGCAACATGAATGCGAACGAGGTGATCGCCTCTCTCGCCGGTCAGCTGCTGGGCGAGACCGTGCATCCCAACGACCACGTGAACGCCTCCCAGTCGAGCAACGACGTCTTCCCCAGCGCCATCCACATCGCAGCGACCCAAAGCCTGCTCGGCTCGCTCGTCCCCGCACTCCGCCATCTCGAGCAGGCCCTCGACGCGAAAGCTGATGAGTTCGCCGATGTGGTCAAGAGCGGGCGGACGCACCTGATGGACGCGACGCCGGTCACCCTCGGTCAAGAGTTCGGCGGATACGCCGCCCAAGTGCGCTACGGCATCGAGCGGGTCGAGGCCGCCATCCCCCGGGTTGCGGAACTGCCGCTCGGCGGCACCGCCGTGGGCACCGGCATCAACACCCCGGCCGGCTTCGCCGCCTCGGTGATCTCGATTCTCGTCCGGGAGACCGGCCTACCCCTGACCGAGGCCCGGAACCACTTCGAGGCGCAAGGCGCGAGGGATGGACTGGTCGAGGCCTCCGGAGCGCTGCGGACCATCGCGGTCAGCCTGACCAAGATTGCCAACGACCTGCGCTGGATGGGCTCCGGGCCGCGAGCGGGACTCGGCGAAATCTCCCTGCCGGACCTGCAGCCCGGCTCCTCGATCATGCCCGGCAAGGTCAACCCGGAGATCTGCGAGGCCACTCTGATGGTCTGCGCTCAGGTGATCGGGAACGATGCCGCGCTGGCGATCTCCGGGGCCGGGGGCAACTTCGAGCTGAACGTGATGCTGCCGGTGATGGCCCGCAACCTGCTGGAGTCGATCCGGCTGCTGGCCAACGCGAGCCGGCTGCTCGCCGATCGGTGCGTCGTCGGAATCCAGGCCAACGTCGACCACTGCCGCACCTTGGCGGAGTCCTCCCCGTCGATCGTGACCCCGCTCAACCGCTACATCGGCTACGAGAATGCCGCAGCCGTGGCGAAGAAGGCCCTCGCCGAGGGGCGGACGATCCGCGAGGAGGTGCTTCGGTCGGGCTACGTCACCGACGGCAGCATCACCGAGGATCAGCTCGACGCGGCGCTCGACGTGCTGGCCATGACCCGCCCGCCCAGCTAGTGGCTGCGTTAGCCATCACGTGACGGCTAAGGGGTGCCTGGGCCCCACCAGGGACACTCTTTAGCCGTCACATGACGGCCAACGCAGCACACGGGCTGGAGGGCAGCTCTCAGTACCAGCCGTGGCTGCTCTTGAAGCCCCAGGCGCCGCAGGGGCTGCCGTAGCGGCCCTTCATGTACTCGATGCCCCAGATGATCTGGGTGGCCGGGTTGGTCCGCCAGTCGCTGGCCACCGTGGCCATCTTCGATCCGGGCAGCGCCTGCGGAATCCCGTACGCCCCCGAGCTGGGGTTCGTGGCGTTCACGCGCCACATGCTCTCGCGCATGATGATGTTGTTGAAGCAGTTGAACTGGCCCTCGCCGTACCCGTACTTGTTCTTCAGGATCTGCCGGGCGATCTCCCGGGGGTCGGTGGTTCCTGGCAGGTAGCCGCGGTTGGCTAGCGCCCGCTTCAGCGCCGCCCTCTCCTTGGCGGCCTCGTCGGCCGCCTTCTGCAGCTTGCCGTGCTGATCGGAGATCTGCCGGGTCTGAGTTGCCAGAAGTTTTGCCCGGCGTGCCGCTCGTTTGGCCGCCGCCACCCGAGCCCGCTCGGCGGCGCTCGCCACGATGTCGTTCCGCTTCGCGCGCAACATCGCCTGCCGCAGCTGGTGGTCGGCCTGCGCCCGGTCGAGAGGCGCGACTGCGACCGGCTGCACATCGACCCGGGACGCCGGCTCGGCGACGGCGACGTCCTCCGCGGCAGGGCTGTTCAGACCGATCACGCTGGCCGCAGTAACGACGGCCGCGAACCCCACGCCGGCGAGAGCATGCTGGGCCAATCGACGCACGGGGGCTACCCTCGCACACCCCGTTATCAAAACGAAATAAATCGGCCGAGTGTTGAGACGGCAAGTTCTCTGATCACGCTCCGGTCGCAACCGGACACGGCGCCCGCTGCCGACTCCGCTGCCCTTGCTCCTGCTTTGCACCCGCTGCAGAGGGAGCAGCGTGCGAGCAAAGGCAGCTAAGTGGCAAGCCAGCCCGGGCAGCCGGCCTAGACGGTGATGTCCTCCAGCATCTCGGTGATCAGCGCAGCGATCGGTGATCGCTCCGACCGGTGCAGGGTGACATGAGCGAACAGCGGGTGGCCCTTCAGCTTCTCGACAACGGCGACCACGCCGTCGTGCCGGCCGACGCGGAGGTTGTCCCGCTGGGCCACGTCGTGGGTCAGGACGACCCGTGAGTTCTGGCCGATCCGGCTGAGCACGGTGAGCAGCACGTTGCGCTCCAGCGACTGTGCCTCGTCAACGATCACGAACGCGTCGTGCAGGGAGCGGCCTCGGATGTGGGTGAGCGGCAGCACCTCCAGCAGCCCGCGTTCGACGACCTCGTCCATCACCACCTTGGAGGTCACCGCGCCCAAGGTGTCGAACACCGCCTGTGCCCAGGGCGCCATCTTCTCCCCCTCGGTGCCCGGTAGGTAGCCGAGCTCCTGGCCGCCCACGGCATACAGCGGGCGGAAGACCACGACCTTGGCGTGCTGCTGCCGCTCCAGCACCGCCTCGAGACCGGCGCACAACGCCAGGGCCGACTTGCCGGTACCGGCACGGCCGCCGAGCGACACGATGCCGATCGAGGTGTCCAGCAGCAGGTCGAGGGCCACCCGCTGTTCGGCCGACCGGCCGTGGATGCCGAAAGCGTCGCGGTCGGCCTTGACGAGTTTCAACTCCTTCGCCGGTGTGACCCGGGCAAGGGCGGACGACTTGCCGCTGAGCAGGACCACCCCGGTATGGCACGGCAGGTCGCGTGCCTCCGGCAGCTCGAGGGTTCCCTGGGCGTACAGCCGGTCCAGGTCGGCTTGGGTAATGTCGACCTCCGCCATTCCCGTCCATTCGCTCTCCACCGCGAGCTCGGCGCGGTACTCCTCGGCGTTCAGCCCGACCGCCGAAGCCTTGACCCGCATCGGCAGATCCTTGGAGACCAGGGTGACGGGGTGGCCCTCGGCGGCGACGTTGAGCGCTACGGCGAGGATCCGGGAGTCGTTGTCGCCCAAGCGGAAACCGGCCGGCAGGATCTCAGGGTCGGCGTGATTCAGCTCGACCCGGATGGTGCCCCCGAGGTCGTTGACGGCCACCGGCGCATCCAACCGGCCATGGCTGAGACGGAGGTCGTCGAGCAGCCGCAACGCCGTACGCGCGAAGTAGCCGAGCTCACTGTGGTGGCGCTTGGCCTCCAGTTCGGTGATCACGACCACCGGGAGGACGACGTCGTGCTCCGCGAACCGGCGCAGGGCCTGCGGGTCGCTGAGCAGAACTGAGGTGTCGAGGACGTAGGTACGACTCGCGGATGCAGAGGACACGGGAACTGCCCCTTCTGTGGAGGCCGTACGCGATCCTGCGCCCGGCCCCACGGTTACGTGGTGGACCGGGTCGGATGCCGTACCCCAGATCGTGCCGGCGGCCTGGCCGCCGAGCGACGGTGCATGCATCGCCTCCCAGGCGGGCGGCTACTCTCCGCCGCCCGCACTCGCACCGTACGTCGCGCCCGGAGTCGAGGTGAAGAGGCACGCCGCTTCGTCATCCGATCGCAAACTGGCCGAAACCCCCGCCAGCGTCAGCGAATTGCGCGCCGCTGCGGCTTCGAACCGCGTTTCCCGTCATGTGACGACCAACGGGTGCCTTAGGCGACTCCATGACACTCGTTTGCCGTCATGCGACGGCCAACGCGGGTCAAGCCGTCGCCGGAATCAGCGCGAGATCCGCAGGAGGCTGAGAGTCGCGATCGAACTCCTCAGCGGCCGAAGCGGCGCTTCCGCTGGCCGTACGAGCGCAGTGCCCGGATGAAGTCGACCTTGCGGAAGTCCGGCCACAGCGCCTCGCAGAAATAGAACTCGCTGTGCGCGGACTGCCACATCAAGAATCCGGAGAGCCGCTGCTCGCCCGAGGTGCGGATGATCAGGTCGGGATCCGGCTGGCCCTTGGTGTAGAGGTGTTCGGCGATGTGCTCGATGTCCAGCTTCTCCGCCAGCTCCTCGATCGGCGTACCGTTGCGCGCCTCCTCCGCCAGCAGGGACCGCACCGCGTCCCGGAGCTCGTGCCGCCCACCGTACGACACGGCGATGTTGACCAGCATCCCGTCCACGTTCTCAGTGCTCTTGTCCGCCGCGAGCAGCCGCTCGGCCGATTGTTTGGGCAGCAGGTCCAAGGCGCCGACCGGGTGCACTTTCCAGCGCCGAGTGGCCGCGAGGTCGGTCACCATCTGCTCGATCACCGACAGCAGTGGCTCGAGCTCCTCCCGTGCACTGCGGGAGAAGTTGTCGGTGGACAGCACCCACAGCGTGACCACCGGGATGCTCAGCTCGTCGCACCACTCGATGAACTCTTTGAGCTTGTCCGCGCCGGCCTGGTACCCGGCAACCAAGGGCTGCCCTGGGGCGTTGGTCCGCGCCCAGCGCCGGTTGCCGTCGGCCAGCACCGCAACGTGTCGGGGTAGCCGACTGTGGTCGAGCTCGGCGATCAGCCTGTGCTCGTACGTCGCGTACAGCAGACCGGAGGGATGCAGGCGGTCCACGAACTCCCGCAACCGGTCAAGTCGCGCCACGCCCGCAGCGTATCCCGCAGCAGGAGGTTGCCCCGACGGTCGTCCGGCCCTAACCTGACGCTACGCACCGTTGACCTCGCTCCATCCGTCATCTGCGCGGGACGAAAGGAGCGCCGTGCCCAGCACCGAGGCCGAGCCACGTCGCCCCCTGGAGGGCCCATCCGACAGCAGCCTGCCGGAGCCCGTCGCCGAGGTGATGCAGGCAGTCAAGCCCAGATTGCGGGGCTGGCTGCACGCCGGTGCTGCGCCACTGGCCCTCGCGGCCGGAACCGTCCTGGTCAGCCAGGCCCCTACTCCGCTCGGCCGGCTCGGCGGCGCCGTCTTCCTGGCCGCGTCGGTGCTGCTGTTCGGCACCAGCGGGATCTACCACCGGGGCACCTGGCGCCAGCCCTGGGCCGGCATGCTGCGGAGGCTGGATCACGCCAACATCTACGTGTTCATCGCCGCCACCTATACTCCGCTCGCCCTGCTGCTGCTCAGCGGAAGGTCCCGGGCGACGCTGCTCGGCATGATCTGGGTCGCGGCGCTCTGCGGCATGATCTTCCGGCTGTGCTGGCTGTCGGCGCCGCGCTGGCTCTACACCTCGCTCTACCTGCTGATGGGCTGGGCTGCGGTCGGCTGGCTCGGCGCCTTCTTCGCCGCGGGCGGTCCTGCGGTGATGACCTTGATCCTGGCCGGCGGCGCCTGCTACACGGTCGGCGCGGTCGTCTACGGCCGTCGCCGCCCCAACCCGTCCCCGGCCTGGTTCGGCTTCCACGAGATCTTCCACGCCTGCACGATCGCCGGTTTCGCCTGCCACTACGCAGCGATCTCCCTGGCCACGTACGGCGCTGGTTAGTTAAAACTGCTCGGCGAGCGCTGCCACGGACGTGACCGGCAACCGGCAGACGAACCCCCGGCAGACGTACGCGGTGGCGCGACGGTCGACCAGCGGCCGGTCGGCCAGCAGGGCGAAGCCCGGCTGATCGGGCGTCCCGGCCACCACGACAGACCCGGCCGGAGCGCGGAGGTGCGCCTCTCGCACCAGCGCTGCGCGGCCGTCGTCGTGCGGCCCGACGACCGCCACCTGGACCGGCGTACGTCCCGCCGTCCGGCTGATCGCGTCGGCCAGCAGCCATCCGGCGAAGCGTGGCGCCTGCCGCGCCAGCTGCCCGACACTCTGCGCTGCCCGCTCGGCCCGTTCCGCGTACGCGCTCTCCCCGGTCAGCTCCGCCATCAGCGCGAGAGCGTGGACCGCGGCGCTGAGTCCCGACGGTGTGGCGTTGTCCGTGGGATCCTGAGGCCTGGTGTAGAGCGCCTCGGCGTCGGCCGCCGTGTCGAAGAACCCCTCGCCGGCGTCCTCGAATTCCTCCAGAATGATCGCAAGCAGCGCGCGGGCCCGCTCGAGCCATAGCGGCTCAGCCAAGGCCGCCGCCAGGCGTACGCTCGCCTGGGCCAGTGCCGCGTAGTCCTCGAGGATGCCCGACGCATTGCCCGGTCGACCGTTGCGCGACGCCCGACGCAACCGGCCGTCCTGCCAGTGCACCTGCCATATCGCCTCGGCCGCCTCGACCGCCAACGCCTGCCATTGTGGCCGGTCGAACACCGCCGCAGCCTGGACCAGCGAGTCGATCAGCCAGCCGTTCCACGCGGCCACCACCTTGTCATCTCGGGCCGGCCTCGGTCGTGAGTCCCGGACCCGGCGCAATCCGTCCCGCACCGCGGTGTAGCGCAGCCAGTCATCGGGATCGGCCGGCAGCTGCAGCGTGGAGGCGCCGCCCTCGAACGTGCCGGTCTTGGTGACGGTGAAGAGGTCGGCGGCCCATGCCCCGTCCTCGGCGCCGAGGGCGGCGGTCAGCTGGTCGGGGGTCCACACATAGAACGCGCCCTCGTGCAGCTGGCCATGGTCATCGAGGGAGTCTGCGTCCAGGCTGGCAACGAAGCCGCCCTGCGGTGTCCGCATCTCGCGGACCAGCCAGTCCACGGTCTCGTCGACCACCCGCTCGGCGAGCGGATCCCGGGTACGCCGCCACAAGTGGGTGTACCCACCCAGCAGCAGCGCGTTGTCGTACAGCATCTTCTCGAAGTGGGGTACGACCCAACCGGCATCGACGCTGTACCGGGCGAATCCGCCACCGAGCTGGTCGTAGATGCCGCCGCGGGCCATCGCCTCACAGGTCCGCCGAACCATGGTCATCGCCGGCTCGCCACCGTCGCGCAGCAGCGCCTCCAGCACCATCGACGGTGGGAACTTGGGAGCGCCGCCGAAGCCGCCGGCGGCTGCGTCGAACTCTGCCCGGAGCCGATCCACCGCGGCCGCGCACTCCGCCTCGCCGACCGTTGCAGGGGTCCTGCCCAGCCGGTGCCGGTCGAGTTCCGCGACGATCCTTCCGGCGCTGGTCATCACCTCGGCCCGGCGATCGATCCAGGCGTCGGTGATCGCCTGCAGCACCTGGCGGAATGAGGGCATGCCATGCCGTGGCGTGGGCGGGAAGTAGGTGCCTGCGTAGAACGGCAGCCGCTCCGGGGTGAGAAAGACGCTCATCGGCCAGCCGCCGTGCCCGGTCAGGCCCTGGGTGGCCTGCATGTAGACCGCATCCACGTCGGGCCGCTCCTCGCGGTCGACCTTCACCGCAACGAAGTGGTCGTTGAGCGACGCCGCCGTGTCCGGGTCCTCGAACGACTCGTGCGCCATCACATGGCACCAGTGACACGCGGCGTAGCCGATCGACAGGAACACCGGACGGTCAAGCTCGCGGGCGCGGGCGAACGCTTCCTCGCCCCACTCGTACCAGTCGACCGGGTTGTCGGCATGCTGCAGCAGGTAGGGGCTGGTCGAGCGTGACAGCCGATTGACCATCAGTAGGGTCCCGTTGTCGTGCGGCTGCTCACTCCGGGGACGTGCCGGCCGTCGGTTCCGTCGGAGTACCCGGCTTCTCCTCCGCCTCCGCCCGTGGAATGCTGATCTTGCGGAACTGCCGTCGCATGCTGAGGTAGAGCAGCACCATCGCAGCGGCCAGCAGCACAACGACGATCAACGCCGTCCATCCCGGCCTGACCGTAGTCGGGTCCACCTCGAGAACGATCATGAGACGACTGTACCCACCTCGTTCAGCCGACTCAGGCGTGCTCCGTTCGCCGACCTCCCCGCCGGTTCCGCCACACCGGCGAACAGGTCGTCCTCGGGTAGTTCCGTGTCCACCAGGCTGCGCACCAGCTCCCAGTCCTCGGTCGGCCAGGCCTCCATCTGCACGTCCAGGGGCACCGAGAACCACGGCCCGTGTGGATCGATCTGGGTGGCGTGGGCCAGCAGCGCGCGGTCGCGTACGCCGAAGTAGTCCGCGCACGGCACCCGCGTGGTGATCCGGGCCGCATGCTCCGGATCGTCCGGCCAGTCTCGCAGCCGCTCGGCGTACGGCGACTGCAGACCGCGCTCGGTCATGGCGCAGTCCAGCGCCACCAGGCGAGCACGGTTGAAGGCGAAGGAGTAGTAGAGCTTGAGGGTCTGCCAGGGCGGCCCGAGCTCGGGATAGGCGTCCGGGTCGGCCGCCGCGTCGAATGCGGCGACGCTGATCCTGTGGCACATGATGTGGTCCGGGTGGGGATAGCCGCCGTTCTCGTCGTAGGTCGTCAGGACATGGGGACGGAACTCACGGATCACCTTGACCAGTGGTGCGACCGCCACCTCCAGGTCGAGCAGGGAGAAACACCCGTCGGGCAGCGGTGGCAGCGGGTCACCCTCCGGTAGGCCGGAGTCGGTGAAACCGAGCCAGACCTGTTCGATGCCGAGGATGTGCCGGGCCTGGTGCATCTCGTCACGCCTGATCCGGGGCAGATCTGCCAGCACGTCGGGTCGGTTCATGGCCGGGTTGAGGATCGAGCCCCGCTCGCCACCGGTGCAGGTCGCGACCAGCACCTCCACGCCCTCGGCGACGTACTTGGCCGTGGTCGCCGCGCCCTTGCTCGACTCGTCGTCCGGGTGCGCGTGCACGTGAAGCAGTCGCAGGCGTTCGCCCTGCCGGTCTCGCCGCAGCGGAGGCTTGGTCATGGCGGCCATGGTGCCACGGTCGGCCACCCGGCCGAATGGCGTCATGCTGCGCACAATAGGCAGGTGAGTGATGTCGCGGAGCGCCTGCGCCGCCGCTACCCTGCACCGCGGTTGCCTCGGTCCGTGGTCGTCGCCGCGGTCGGGATCGGCGTCCTGGCCGCTCTGAGCTGGCTGGTCTGGGCCGGGCTGTTCCACTCCCGGCCGGCCGTGGTGGCTCAGGTGTCGGCGTACACGGTCGTCTCGGACACGGCCGTCGACGTCATCCTTACGGTCGACCGCCGAGATCCCACTCAACCGGTGACGTGCCGGGTGCTTGCCCAGGCGGCCGACTTCTCACCCGTGGGTGAGCAGGAGGTCGGCGTCGAGGGGAGCACCGCGCGAGTGGTGGAGCAGAAGCTGACGTTGGTCACGTTGCGCCGGGCGGTGGCCGTGACGGCCAAGAATTGCACCGTCGGCTGATCAGCTTCCTGCGGCACGCGGGCGCCGCACGGATACTGGACATCGGCGTCCGGTCGGTTCGTCTTGATACCTTTGACGGATGTCGGAAAACGCGACCCAGACCGTCTGGCTTACCCCGGAGGCCTACGAAAAGCTGCAGAGCGAGCTGGATCAGCTCTCCGGTCCGGGCCGCGCGCAGATCGCAGCCAAGATCGCCGCGGCACGTGAAGAAGGCGACCTCAGCGAGAACGGCGGCTACCATGCCGCCCGGGAGGAGCAGGCCCACCAGGAGGCCCGGATCCGGCAGCTGACCGACATGCTGCGGCGGGCCAAAGTGGGCGAGCCAGCTGCCGCCATCGACGAGGTCGCTCCGGGTTCGCGGGTCACCATCGCATTCGACGGTGACGAGTCCGACACCGACACCTTCGTACTCGGCTCGCGGGAGCTGCTCGGCCTGGACGCCGGTGTGGAGACGGCGAACGTCTACAGCCCGCAGTCCCCCCTCGGCGCCGCCATCCTGGGTCGACGGCGCGGAGACTCCGTGTCCTACGTGGCTCCCAACGGCCGCTCGATCAACGTCACCGTGGTCAAGGTCGAGCCCTTCGGCGGCTGACTCGTGGCTCTGGCGGCAGTCGGCGCGCCAGCCGCCATGTGACGACCAAAACGTGTCCGACCAGCGGGTTGGACACCATCCAGCCGTCACATGACGTCAAACGTGGCCTCGGCCGGCCCGAGCTGGCGATGGAGCGCCCGCCGGGTTCACGCAAGGCCGCGGATCAGCTCCTCCGCCTCGGCAGGTTTCAAAGCCCCGGAGGCAACCTCGGCCAGGATCTGGTCCCGGGTCAGTCCAGGCTCCGGCTCCGGATCGTCGGCCAGGTCCAGCTTGCGCAACAGCTCTGCGAACCGGAGCCGGGCGGTCGGATAGGACACACCCAGGTGCTTCTCCACCTCCCGCAGGTTGCCACGGGAGGCCAGGAACACCCGCAGCATGTCCGTCTCCGCGGGACTCAAGGCACAGAACGAGCAGCTGGTGAACACGCCGGCCAGCTCGCTGCCACAGGAGGCGCAGCCGAGCCGCGTGGTGGCCAGCCGGTCGCCGCACACCGGGCAGTGGCTTGGCGGCCGGTGCTCATGGCGTAAGGCCGGCCGCCTGGCCCGCTCCGTCATCCGACGCCGGCCTCGCTGGCCTGGTCCGAACCGACGCGCACCTGCGCGTGACCCATGACCACCTCGATGTCGAGCTTGGCGCTGCCGTTGCCCATGACCACCTCGTCGCCGGCGCCACTGTGACCGCCAGCCCAGCTGACCTTGCCGAGCTGCGCGTCTCCGGTGACGGTCACGTTGGACTCATCGGCCAAGGTGATCGACAAGGAACCGGACTCCGCACGGATTCGGTTCCGGCCCGTGGTGATGGCGCCGTGGATCGTGGCCTGAC